>JASFUG010000400.1:0-3001 GCA_050050395.1 Nitrospirota bacterium | reverse complement strand
GATCGAACAGGTTTTCCAGATTCCACCAGGCAATGTTGAGGCTCGCCATTGTGGCCTCCCGGATCTAGCCCGCATTTCGCACCAGGGATCGTCGCGAGAGCGTGCAAACGGCCGTAGATCCCGGCGGGCCCACAAGTTCGAGCCGCAGGCAGGCTTGCGGCCTGACGAGGACTCGGACGAGGTGGGCCAGGAGATGCGGGCGGTCGCGCGGTCGCAGCAGATTCATGGTGAGACATGCGGGCTAGACATCGACGTTGAATCTTCGCCCCCGATCCTCCGCCTCACCCACTGCGCATTCACCTCCTCCGGTGCGTGCATCGTGCTGGCCAGGTGTCATCCTGTGTCCGGATCGCGCATTCGCCGACGCCATAATGACCCCGTGGATCCGGCGGCAAACGTATTCCTCAGTACGGGCCGTCGTCAATCGACCACTCGGTCTCGCAACAAATCGACTCGCCAGTCAGCCACACCGGTGTCAGCAAGGCTGGCGCCTCTGCGGGGAGCAGGATAAGGCCCCCCGGCCGTTTCTCGGTGACCGACCTCGCCCCCTGCCACCTTCACCGCCGCGCGGGTGTGCAGATCGGGGCGCCCCGCGAGGCGACCGTCCGGTCTGCCTCAAGGCACCCTGACGGCGCCGGGCCTCCTCTCCGCTCCCGCCAGACCGGCCTGTCGGCGCAGGTCCTTCCGGAAGGCGCGTGCGCGGTCGCGGACCATGGCCTCACCTTCCCCGCTTCGCTCGCCGGGGCGTGGCGCGACCAGCACCGGCGCGCCAGCGAGGATGGCCATGTCCGTGACGTTGAAGATGCCGTTGCGCACAGGCGCGATGTCGAGGTCCATGAAATCCGCCACAACCCCACCGTAGGGGCTGGAGACCACCCTGGGCTCGGCGGAATCCAGGGGAGGGAGTTCTTGACCAGGGAAAACCAGATTTTCCAACGGGATCGGCGCACATCTCCGTGCATAAACGGAGATCTTGTCGTAAGTATCCCCTCCCCATCGCCGCTGGGCGGCGTGAGCCGGTGCCCGAGGACCCTGCATGCTCACGGCATGGGCGGAGTATCGAGACACCCTCCGGCCGTTTCGCCGCCGGCCTTGTTCCAGACCCTTCGAAGGATACGAGCAGTCGTTCAGCGAACCCGAGTCAGCGAGCCGTTTTCGCCATCCGGACACCATGGCTTACGTCGTCACCGCGCATTGTGACAAATGTAAGTACACGCAATGCGTGGACGCCTGCCCCGCGGAGGCCTTCCGCGAAGGGGAGACCATGCTCTACATCGATCCGGAGACCTGCATCGAATGCGAGCTGTGTGCGGCCGAATGTCCGGTCGAGGCGATCTACGCCGACAGCGAGGTGCCGACGAAGTGGCGCGCCTATATCGACCTCAACAAAGAGATGGCCACGAACCTTCCGCTGATCCTCGCAAGAAAGGATCCCTTGCCGACCGCGAAGACACTGGAAGAGCTCCAGGCCACGGAGGGGTCGCGGCGACCCGCAAATGATACCGGGAGATCGCGCCGTGGCCGGACCGATCGCCGTCATCACCGGTGGCGCAGGCGGAATTGGTCGTGAGATCGGCCTCACCCGCGCGGCGCAGGGCTGGTCGGTAGCGGTCTGCTACCGGTCCAGCGCCGACGCGGGCGCGGCGACCGCGGCGGCGATGGACGAGCGCCGCGATTGTGGGCGGTTTGCAACCGGACGATGTCACCGAGATACGACCCTCTCCCGCCCTCCGCCAACACCGACCGCGCCAACGCCTTGGTCGCCTGATCGCAGCCAACGCCGGAGAGCAGCACGAAGACCACCAGCAAGACGCGCTTCAGCCTATTCATGCGCCGACTTCTGGGTGAGCCATCCGTTGAACAAGAAGGCGGTGTAGAACCGCTGTGGCGGGGAGAAGCCGACGCCGTCAAGGAGCTCCACCAATCGCGGCTCCGGGATACAGCACACATCCCGACGCACGTGGTCGAGGCGCTGGGAGACCTCCTCGACGTCGCCACCGCGATCGACCATGTGCTGGCCCCATGCGGCGAACAGCCGCTCGAACGCCGGATCGCCAGGACAGCCCGTCAGATCGGCCAACAGCAGATAGCCGCCCGGTGCCAGCCGTTCATACATCGCCCGCAACAACCGCTCCTTGGCGCCGTCGTCCGGCAGGAAGTGCATGACCAGGAGTGCCGTGGCCGCATCGCACGGCCGCTCCAGCTCCACCGCCGTCACCTCCCCGTGGATCAGCCGGATGCGATCCTCGAGCCCGGCCTCCTGCAGACGCCCGCTCGCCACCGCTAGCATCGACGCCGAGACGTCGACGCCGGTGAGGGACCAATCCGGGTTCGCGGCACCGTACGCGACGAGCTCCTGCCCCGTCCCGGCCCCCACCACGAAGACGGAGGCGGCGGCGGGAAGCAGATGGCGCAGCAGGGCGTACGCCATCTCGTGCAGCGCCTCGTACCCGGGTATGGCGAGACGGATCATGCCGTCGTACGCCGCGGCAAGGTCGTCGTCGAAGTGCTGTGCAGGGTCGAAATCGGCGGCCATCCGGGATCCTCTCCGGTTCCTCATGGACGAAGGCCCATGACCTTCTCCCGCCCTCCCCTGCCGGTCAACCACCCGCCTGCCGCTACCCCTCCGGCAGCGACGCCCCCAGGGTGAAGAACGCTCCGCGGTTGTGAGGCAGCCCCGGCCGCACCGTATCCCCGAGAAACGACCACGCCCCGGTCTCCGGCACTACCGACCGGGCCACCGCCTTGGTCACCTGGTCACATCCGACGCCGGAGAATAGCGCGGAGACGACCAAGAGGACTCGCTTCACGGCGCTCATCATGTGTCAACAACGTTTTCCAAAGGAATACGTTTTAGGTGATGCTAAGTAAGTAAGACCTAACAAAGCGCAGGGTCACGTCTTGAATTGCCACACAGAGCCGGGTGAGGAGCCGGAGCCGGGGAGCCGGAGCCGGAGCCGGGTCGAGCCGGGTCAGGCTTGCGTTATTGGAGCCGGGTCAG
>JASFUG010000399.1:0-3004 GCA_050050395.1 Nitrospirota bacterium | reverse complement strand
TGATCCGTGGCGCGAGCTGGAAGGCGACCTGGCCGGCGGTGAGCGGCTTCACCGGGATCCCCGCCGCCCGTGTCAGGGCGCGTAGTCCGGGACGCTGACGCCGGTTGATCTGCTGTAGCCCGCGACGCACCCACGCGCGGTTCACGTCAACCAGCGGCACCATGTCGCCGATCGTGCCCAGGGCGACGATGTCCAGTGCCCCCTTGAGATCGGGCGCCGCGCCGTCCGGGAAGAACCCACTCTCGACGAGACGCCGGCGCAGGGCGACCAGCAGGTTGAAGGCCACCCCGACCCCGGCGATCTCCGCGAACGGATAGGCCGAGCCGTCCACCTTCGGGTTGACCACCGCCAGGGCCTCGGGCAGGGGCGGCTCTACCTCGTGGTGGTCGGTGATGATCAGGTCGATGCCCAGCTCGATCGCCCGGCGCGCCGGCGCGCGCGCATTGATCCCGCAGTCCACCGTAACGACGACCTTCACCCCGAGAGCCGCGAGCCGCTCCAGGCCGAGGGAGTTCAGGCCGTAGCCCTCCTTGAGGCGATCCGGCATGTAGGTCTGGACGACGGCGCCGCAGGAGCGCAGGAACTCGGTCAGGATCGCGGACCCGGTGACGCCGTCCACGTCGTAGTCGCCGAAGACGCCGATCGCCTCCCCGGCGCGGATCGCCGCCGCCAGGCGCTCCACCGCCGTCTCCATGTCCGGCAGCAGGAACGGGTCGTGCATCCGGTCGAGGCGCGGGGCGAGGAAACCGTCGATCGCGTCGCCCGCGGTCATGCCGCGGCCGGCGAGGATCCGCGCCACGGGCAGGGTCAGCCCGCGCTCTTCGGCGAGGCGCCGCGCCTGGGCCTCGACGGCGCGTTCAGGGAGATCGAGGCGGCAACCCCGATCGGTCGGCGTGGCGGGGGAAGGGTTCACGGAGATGGGAGTGCGGAGCTGGAAGGTCGCGGGGGAGAGAGCGGCGCCAGCGTGCGGGGTGGGGCCAATCTCGCATTGCCTGCCGTCCCGCTCAAGGGGAGCGCTGGGCCGCTCCCTTGTGGCGTCAGAATGGCGGTGCGTAAGATCGAAGCCCTCGTTCCACCACCCTTTTCACTGGATCCCCGTGCCGCGCAAGGTCGACCCGACGGAGCTGGCCGCCAAGATCGCCCAGCTCGATCCGCAGCGCATCCCGCGCCACGTCGCCATCATCATGGACGGCAACGGCCGCTGGGCGCGGCGGGGCGCCCTGCCGCGTCTCGACGGCCACAAGGTGGGTGCCGAGGTGGTCGAGGGCGTGGTCGACGTGGCGAAGGAGATCGGGGTCGAGGTCCTCACCCTCTATTCGTTCTCCACGGAGAACTGGCGACGCCCCCAGATCGAGATCGCGGCCCTGATGCAATTACTCCAGCGTTACCTCAAGAAAGAGGCGGAGCCAATGAAAAGAAAAGGCGTCCGCCTGGAGACGATTGGAACGCTCTCGGAGCTGCCGCCGGACGTACAGGAGACCGTGGAGTGGGCGCGCCATGAGACCGCGGCGGGGGGCGCGATCGTGCTCAATCTCGCCCTGTCCTACTCCGGGCGTCGCGAGATCGCCGAGACGGCGCGGCACCTCGCCACCGAGGCGGCGGCCGGCAAGCTCGACCCATCGGCGATCGACGAGGCGCTGTTCTCGGCCCATCTCCAGACCGGCCGTTATCCGGACCCTGACCTGATGATCCGCACCAGCGGCGAGCTACGCCTGTCCAATTTCCTCCTCTGGCAGCTCGCCTATGCGGAGATCTACATCACCGACACCCTGTGGCCGGACTTCACCCCCGGCGAGTTTCTCGACGCGGTGCGCGCCTACCAGCAGCGCGAGCGCCGCTTCGGCCGGACCGGCGATCAGCTCCGGCAGCAGATCTGAGCGGCGGGCCATGGCCACTCGCCATGAAACGCCTGCGTGGAAGAACGGGAAGGGAATGCCTTGAATAGCTGGGGATGGGGGATGAGGGGTGGGGGTTGGGGGGTTGGTCGGCCGCGATGCGGCCGGCGGATCTCTCGCATGCAGGCCCATCCCCGCAGCCCATCAGGCCCCACGAGCGTTAGCGAAGCGCCGATCACGACGACAAGAACGGGCAGAGACCACGAGACGATGTTCGTCGTTCCTTCCGACCCTTTCAATCTTCCCTGCCCTAATGTTCCCTTCCAGCCAGGGGGACCGGCGCATCTCGGCAGACGGAAACAGGGCAAAGGTCATCCCCAGCCTCGTTGGTATTCATCCCCACCCCCATCCCCCACCCCCCAATCCCCACCCCCGTTTCCCTTGACCGATGCCGCAGCACGGCCACTGGACGGCTGAGGGATACCGGCCAATCACACGTGGACCGCCTCCTCACCGGGATCGGGCTCGGTGCCCTGACCCTCGCCTTGATCCTGTGGGCGGAGCCCGGCCTGTTCGAGCTGCTATTGACCGGCTTCATCCTCGTCACCCAGTCCGAGTACTACGACCTCTTCAAGACGCGACCGGAGCACGCCAAGCGCCCCCTGGGCCTCGCGTTCTCCGCGGTGCTGAGCCTGAGCTTCTACTGGGGCCTCGCCGCCGCCGCCGCCACCTTCAGCCTCTGCACCCTCACCCTCCTCACCTGGATCCTGTTCCTGGAACGCAACCGCGAGCGGGCGATCCACACCACCGCGATCACCCTGTTCGGCATGGTGTACATCACGTGGAATCTCGGCCACCTGAGCCTGATCCGCCAGCTCGACAACGGTGTCGGCGCCATCTTCCTGGTGTTGTTCACCATCTGGGTCGGCGACTCGGTGGCCTACTACGCGGGCAAGCGCCTCGGCCGGCACCACATCTTTCCGGCGGTGAGCCCCAAGAAGACGTGGGAGGGTAGCGCGGCGGGGCTCGCGGGGAGCGTCGTGATGGCCGGGATCGCGGCCGCCACCTTCTACCCGCAGGTGACCGTGGTACGGGCGATGGCCATGGGCCTGGCAATCGGCCTTGCAGGGCAATTCGGCGATTTCTTCGAGTCGATGCTCAAACGCAGT
>JASFUG010000398.1:0-3025 GCA_050050395.1 Nitrospirota bacterium | reverse complement strand
GGCGTGGACTGAGGCACCCGCGTGCGGGCGAAAGCCGCGGGCCAACAGCGACTCCCCACCACCTACCGCTACCGCGCCCGTCTTCGACTCTACCCACGTCCACATTGGTGGAGTCCGATGCGGTGCAGCGCCGGCCCGTAGGTGCGAATTCATTGGCACGATGCCGGAAGGTCCGGGGACACGGTATCGGCCGAATGAACTCGGCCCTACGCCGACACTGCTTTGCCTCCCGCGACCTGCCGCGAATGGGTCTGGTGCGTGGCGAGATATCGGGGCTAGCGCGCGGTGACTGGCACGAATCTGCTGCGACGGTGGAATGGCCCTGATCTCCGGTCGTGGCCTCACATCGACCGGTGGCGTCCCTCAGCCAATGCAACCAGCGGCTTCGCCCGCTGCGGCCACCCCCCCGTCAATGGCCGTCCCTGCCATTTGTGGCGGTGCGGTCCGGCATCCGGACAGAAGCACCGAGGGGACGTCGATCCGGCCCGGCTATCAGTCGCGCGTCGCCTCGTCCACGCGCTGCTGGAGCTCCTGGTGCTGCCGATTGACAGCCGCGGCAGCGTCGTGTGCGCGCTCGACAGTCTTCATGCGGGACTCGGCGCCGATGACTCCGTCCTCTGGAGCCAGGTCCCTCATCACCAGAAAGATCGCGACCAGCAGACCGATCAACGTCAATACGAAGAAGGCGCCTCGCATGTCTACCCTCTTCGGTGCGCGACAGGGTACAGGCAAGATCGGCGAGAGCCGTGCCTGCCTGTGCCTTATGAGCCGCACGTCGTGCGTTCTCGCCCGGTGCCGATTCAGCGAAGGATGTCGTGCGACCGATACGGCAGGTTCATGGATCAGCGATGGGAGGATGAAGCGTGATACCGTCTTCTGCCATGGATCACGACCTGAAGGTTCTCACCCAGGGTGATGTGCGGCGTCTCCAGCGGTTGCGTGCCGTCCTGGAGGAGGCCGGGATCGCGGGACGGATCATGCGCCCCAACGGCCCGGGCGGCGGCTGAGGCCCACGGCTCTGGCTTGCGGTCGCAAGCCGTGATGTGGACCGGGCCTCCCAGGTGCTGCGGCAGGACTGGGATCGACAAGCCAGCGTCGCAGAGCGCCGTGCGGCGGCGGCGGTGATCGATCACAATGCGCCGCAGATTACCTGCCCGGCGTGTGGAATGACGTTCGCCACCGGGCCGAGCGAGTGTCCGGACTGTGGCCTCGGCCTGATCTAGTGCAGGCCCGGCCTGCGACCCCGGGCGCGTCAGATTTCTCGAACCCTGTCTCACTTTGCGACGTGCGAGCGAGTCTTCCGTGTCGATGTTGGACGTCGATCGCGTGATCGCAGCGATCGGGCGATCTCGGCCCCTGCCGCAGTTTGCGAACCGATCAGGTAAGCGGTTGAAATCTCGTTGGCTGTCCTCGCACGTCGGAGATGTGGATCGCGCTGGCACTGTCCTTGCTGGAATGCTGCAAGGGCCAGGCTCGGCCACAGGGCCTTCGCAGGAGGGGAGGGGCGAACCACTCACCGGATGATGCCGCATGCGTGATCGCCGGCGCTGGTCTTTCGCGGCCGCGCAGAGTCTTCGAGATCCGCCCGTCGGCCATGGCCGATGGCTCCGGTCATCGCGCGACTGCGGGCCTCACGTCGGGCCATGGGGGCGTGCCTTGCCTGCCGGAGGCGGGTCGCGGTGTTGAGGACCCTCTTCCAGGGGGTGGTGGCAGCCATCCTGGGCTTTGTCGCGGTGGTGACCGTCGTCCTGATCTACCAGTCGCTGACCAGCACGGGGCCACCGTCATGGCTCGGCGGCGATGGTGATGGAAGTGCCGTGGAGGTGGGGCCTCTGCCGGTCGCCGACCTCTACCTCCCCGAGCTCCCGGCCCTGGAAAACCCACCGGCGTCGGGCGAGGCGGCCGAAGACCACGGCGGATTCACGCTGCCCGACAGGGGAGGCCGTTACCTGGCGATCCTGGTGGACCTGCTGGAGGCGGACCGCGAGCGCGACCCGGACCGGGTGCGTGAGATCCTGGAGAAGCTGCAGCGCCTCGACGCGCCCGACGTTCGGATCTATCGCTGGCTTGGGGCGATCTACCACCGCGAGGGTGCCTACCGGGAGGCGGCAGTGGCTTTCGCGCGTGCCGTGGATCTCGCCCCCGACAGCGCCGCCGACCGCTTCAACCTCGCCAGCGTCTATCTCGTCCAGCAACGCTTTCCCCAGGCCATCCGGGAGCTCAATCACGTGATTCGCCTGCAGCCGCCCTTTCTCGACGACGCTTACGCCTATCTCGGCTACTGCCTGCGGGCGATGGGCGACGAGGACCAGGCGCGCAAGGCCTGGGAGGTCAGCCTGCAGCTCGACCCGGACAATTCCGTCGCCCGGCGTTATCTCGGGCCGCCGTGAACCTCGGTTTTCGCCCAATCCCCGGCCAGTGGCGTGACCGGGGCCGTTCCTGCTGAACGGGGCTATCGGCGCCGAGGGGGGAGCACGACGGCGTCGATGCCGAGCCCATGCACCTCGTCGGCCGCGGTTCTGGCCGCATCGAGGGTGTCAAACGGGGCGAGGCGGAGCACGGTGTAGGTGCCGGATCGCGACCTGCGCGCGTCGATTCCGAGGGTGCGATATCGAGCCTGGTCTTGCCGCGCGACCTCTTCGTGGCGGTAGCTCCCGAGCTGCACGATATACGCCCACCGGGGCCGGGGCGGGGGCGCGGGCTCCGTCGGCACCACCGGCGTGCCGGGTCGTTGTGCAGGGCTCGATCGCTGCGCCGACGGCGGGCCGGCGCGGGTAGCACGGCGTTCGGAGGGCGGCGCTGGCACCGCGACGTCGGTCGTCGCGGCGGGCAAAATCAACGGGAAGGCGTCCGCCGCGGACCGCATGGCGGCGTCACCCTCGGGCCTTGCGGCAGGGGGCGGGCGGTCTGCGGTGGAGGACGGGGCCGGCGGCCGTTGATCGCCATGCCCGATCAGCCAGCCGTGGCCCACTAGCCACAATGCCAGGGCCGCGCCGATCGCCGCACCGATCCAACGGGCCATACC
>JASFUG010000397.1:0-3047 GCA_050050395.1 Nitrospirota bacterium | reverse complement strand
GGGCAACTTCCCCGGTGACCGTCGCCGTCGTCTCCCGCGCCGGCTCGCGGCCCTGAACACCTGGATCTTCAAGTCTGCCATGATCGTTTTCCGTCTCTCGTGCCATGCGGAATGGATGAAGCGGGCGACCCCGGCGGCCGGTGGACCGACGGCGGGTCAACTTCGGCAGAACGAATAATGCACTGGGGCAAGCTTGATCCGACGACAATCGTGACCCGAACAGCCCCGACCATCGGGCAATGGTCCGGAGGCCTTGTCTCAATCTTGAGCAATGTGCCTGTCGCATGGGGACGATGGCGTCTCAATATTGAACAATCGGCCCAACGAGACGAGTCCCGTGCTGCCGGAGGAGACAAAAACACCTTAAAGTTGATCATGTAACTCGTTGTTTCCGTGAGGGCCGTTGCCGAAACCCCCGGCGCGCAGCCCGGAGCGGTCCTCGTCTGGCACGGGGTTTGCTGCCAAAGAAGACGACAGGGGGCGCTGCGCAGGGTCCGAACGGACCCTCCGCCCCGGTGCAGGTGCCGAGCCGACCCGTTTGGCCCTCAAGGCGCCCTATCCGACATGTGCCCGGCTCTCACGCCCATCCAGGAAAGAGGTCCCATCCATCTTGAAGAGTCGATTGGGAACACTAGGAGGTTACAAATGATCCATTTGCCCCGGCCCGCACTCTTCGTGTTGAGCGCTTTCGCCGTTATCGCCCAAGTGGCCGTGGCCGCCGCGGATGACACCGTCGTACCGCCGAAGCGAGGTGTGGTGGTCACCGCGACCGGTAGCAGCGGGGAGAGCCTGGTCTGCAGCCTGCTGTTTGTCCCGGCTCTCGAGGCCATCTTCGACGACACGGCGGAGCCCATCACGGCGGTTCGCGACGCCGTCGATCGGTATACCAACGTCGACTTTCCGTTCCTGGCGTTCGAACACGGCGACCTCCGTCAGCCATTCGTTGTCGGCTACCTATGGAGCGGTGAGGACGCCCCCCCGAGCCAGCAGACCAGGATCCCGTTCCAGCCGACGCCAGGGGCTCTCGGCGAGACGGTGTCGCTGATGGTCGACCATATCGATCTGCTTGCAAAACCAGACTTCCAGTTGGTGTGCGACATCGAGACGGAAGACGCCGGAGTGCGGCGCGGCCAGGTCTTGGCCAAGCCGGGATCGATCACCCCCCACACCACGCCGAGCGAAGAGGTTTCCACCTCCTATGCGCTTGCTCACCTGGCGGCGCGCGAGACGCAGATCGGCATCGCGCTCGCGTATTTCCGAGATCAGCGTGAGGTGGATGGTCTGAGGGATCCGGGGGGCTGTCCGCCGGTCGACGGTGAGGTCGCGATCGTGAACGCTGCGACGTTCAAGCCGCTTGCGGATCGCCTGGTCGTGGAACCACTTGACCCCGAGGAATCGAGCCAGCATGAGGTGACGATCTTCGCCGACGACACAGCGCCGGAAGAGGATGGTCTCGTGCCCGTCCTGGTGGCGATTCGCCTCCGCGCCGCGGGCGCCATCGATCCCGATTGCCAGCTCGTCTCGGCGGCGAGGGCGCGAAGCCGCGGGATCACCAGCGACCTGCAGATATGGGATTGGCGGGACCCTATCGTCAGATAGGCCGGTCTCGAACGCCGTTGGCCTAATTCATCTCTTTCATGGAATCAGCGGATCCGCGGCATGCAGCCCAAAACCCCCCTGGCTTGGTACGGCGTTTCCCGGCGGCGGGGTCAGTGGGAGGCCTCCTGTAGCGGGTCTCGGGTCGCCGCTGGCCGCGGGTACGGTCTGCAGACCAAGCCGTTCACAGCGGAGCACCACATGGGGTTGCTCCGAGCCGATCGTTGCCAGCAAAGGAGGTCACCGGATGATCCATTCCATTTCTGCTGTCATCGCCATGCTCGCACTCGTCCTCTGCGCGGTGCCGCCTTATGGCGCCGAGGCCGATGACATGGCCCTGCCCAACCATCCACCCTTGCTGAGCCCCGACGAGGACCGCGTGATCGTCGGCGGTCTCCCCCGCGGAGAGAGCCGCGTCTGGAAGGAGCGGGCCTTTTCCGAAGGCGACGGCGCCATTAAGGCGCTCTGTGCCGAGGACCTCACCCTGCAACCGATCTTCCCGGCGGCCGCTCCTGCGCATGGTGAAGGGGTGTTGTGTCTGGCGGACGTCACGGTGGTGGGACCGCAGGAGCTTACCGCCACGGTCTACTTGTCCGGCCGGCTGAGAGGAACTTCCAGACAGGTCGTGGTGCGGCCCGATTGCCGCATCTTCGTCGAGGAGGGAAGCACGCCGGTCCCCGCGGTGAACGACGATGGCGACCCGCTCTACATGCATGTGTTCACGTGCCGGGCAGACGGCATGCGGGGGACGCTCATCGGGCGGTTTCTCACCACAGATCTGGAAGAGGGGGGGATTTACGCGAGCTTCGACGGTGACGGTATCGACGACGTGGGGCTCGTTGTTCCCGACGACGCCGGGGTGTGTGACGAGTGTGATCCCGTGGAATGTGATCCGTGTTGCGCGAGCTGTCCCGATTGATTCCGTTTGCCGGATCGGGCGGGTCGGTCATCCCATCGCACGACACCGGTACCCGGCAACGGCGAGTCTGTCATCACCAATGAAGGAGGTTGCCCGATGAAGAACGAGGCCGCTGTTCGGGTCGCAGTGCTCTGTCTTTGCTTCTGCGCAGTCTATCCAGGCGGTGTCAGGGCCGATGACGCGGCCCTGCCCAACCATCCCCCCTTGCTGAGCGCCGACGAGGACCGCGTGATCCTCGGTGGGCTCCCCCCCGGGGAGAGCCGCGTCTGGAAGGAGCGGGTCTTCTCCCACGGCGACGGCGTCACCACGGCCCTCTGCGCCGAGGATCTCACCCTGCAGCCGATCTTCCCCGCGGCCGCGCCGGCGCGCGGTGCAGGCGTCCTGTGCCTGGCAGACCTCACCGTGCTAGGACCACAGGAACTGACCGCCACGGTCTACCTGTCCGGCCGGCTGATCGGGAGCTCGAGACAGGTCGTGGTGCAGCCCGACTGCCGCATCTTCGTCGAGGAGGAAAGCACGCCGGTCCCCGGGA
>JASFUG010000396.1:0-3051 GCA_050050395.1 Nitrospirota bacterium | reverse complement strand
CTTCGCCTGGCTGGAAGGCGAGGTCGATACCTATGTCACCAGCGACGCACCGGCTGTCCGGGCACCGCTCAGCCGTCTGATGCCGCCCACCTCGACGCTCGGCCTACGCTGGGCGCCGGAGGCGCGGCCCGGCTGGCTGGAGGGCGAGGTGAGGGTGGCGGGCGAAGCGGACCGGCTGTCACCGGGTGACGAGAGTGACACCCAGCGGATCCCGCCGGGGGGCACGCCGGGCTATGTGGTGGTCACCGTGCGCGGCGGTCTGGAGATCGGCGATGGCCTCACCTTGTCGGCGGCGGTGGAGAACATCACCGACGAGGATTATCGTATCCACGGCTCCGGGCAGAACGAGTCCGGCACCAATTTCGTGATCGGCCTCGATTGGCGGATCTGAGCCGTGCGCATATCGATACCCGGAACAGCCGGCAATTCTCTTCACCTCACCTACTGCACCAACGTTCATCCCGCGCCCGACCTGGCCGGGGTGCACCGGGTGGTGCGGGAGTACGCCGAGCCCGTACGGCGACGGCTGGGGGTAGACCGCCTTGGCCTCGGTCTCTGGCTAGGTCGCGCGGTGGTCGACGCCCTCGTGGCCGCGCCGTCCGAGGTGGAGCGCCTGCGGGCGGTCCTGGACGGAGCCGGGCTCTACATCTTCACCCTCAACGCCTTTCCCTATGGCGACTTTCAGGCGGGCGCCGTGAAGCACGCGGTCTACCACCCCGACTGGAGCGACTACGAGCGGGTGGGCTACACCATGGCCCTCGCCAACCTGCTCACCCGGTTGCTGTCCGACGACCTCGATCAGGCCTCGATCTCCACCCTGCCCGTGGGCCACGGCCGGGAGTGGGACGACGATCGGATCTCCCTCGCCGCCCTCTACCTGATGCGGGTGGCGCGCTACCTTCACCGCCTCGCCCAGGATACCGGTAAACGTATCCGCCTCTGTCTGGAGCCGGAGCCTGGCTGCGTGCTGGAGACCACGGCCGATGCAATTGCCTTCTTCCGCGGTCCCTTGCTGGAGGCGGCGGAGCGCGACGGCGAGTCGCCGGCCATCATCGATGGGTTCCTCGGCCTGTGCTTCGACTGCTGCCACCAGGCGGTCGCCTTCGAGGACCCGGTGGCGTCGCTGGCGGCCCTTGCGAGGGCCGGGGTGCGGGTCGGCAAGGTCCAACTCTCCTCGGCCCTGGAGGTGGCGGAGCCCGGCACGGACGGTACGTTCGGCGAGCTTGCCCGCTTCGTCGAGCCGCGTTTCCTCCATCAGGTCCGCGCCGCAGGAAATGGCGGCGTCGTTGCGGGTGCTGATGACCTCCCTGCCGCTTTGGCGGCGGCGGCGGCGGGCCGCTTTCCCGTGAGCGTCCCGTGGCGCATCCACTACCACGTGCCGATCCACCGTACGGGTGTCGGCGGACTCGCCACCACCCGCCCGGATCTGGAGCGGGCCCTGGCGGCGGTGTTAGAGCAGGAGGCGTGCCGCCACCTCGAGGTGGAGACGTACACCTGGTCGACCCTGCCGGAAGGCGAGCGCCCCGACGGCCGCGACTCCCTGGTCGACGTGATCGCCGCCGAGCTGGAGTGGGCCCGCGAGCGCATCACCGGCCAGCCGCCCTCTACCACCGGCGGGTGAGCCTGCCCGACGGCCTGTCGTTGGAAACCGCTGCCGGCCGGGCTCGGCGTTCTCCCCTTGCCGAAGATTTTCGGGGAAAAATGCAGGCGAGGTCCAAAGGCTCCTATTTCATCGAACGCTGGTGCAGATACGCATTCAAGTCCACGAGCTGCCGGACGGTCATCGCGTTGCTGTAGTCCCCCATGGGGGACAAGACGCCCTCGAGCTTGCCGAGCACCTCGGGGCTCGCTTTGGAGCTGATCTCATGCGAGGGCGCCAAGACGGCGGTTGCCAGATAGGAGATGTCGTGGCCAATCAGTCGCGCATCGATGGGTGGCCCGAGGTTCGCACTGATTGGCGCCGGGAAGTCCGGCTCCGACGGGACTCGATGGCAGGCCGTGCATTTCAGGTCCAGGAAGGCCTGTCGCCCCGCCTGTGCGTCACCGGCGGGCAGCGTCACCGACGCCGTCTGAGCAGCAGTTTCCGCACCCGTGTTTTCCGACGGTGGCCCACATGCGGCCACCACGATCGCGATCGCGCCTGCGAAGATTACCGTCTTGTTCATGGTCCACCTCCACGAGAATTGTCGGAATTCGACCGCGCAGCCTTCGTCTTTCAAGCTAGCAGAGATGCCAACGAACGGATACTGGAGCGCAGCGGTTTGCGGCCGCAACGACGCACGCCTACGCCAGACCATGATGGCGTCGTGGCGGAGCGGCTACCGGCCGCCCTTGCGCGCCACGATCTCCCACACGCCGTCGCCGGTCTCGCGCACGCCCAGCACCGTGTGGCCCTCGCCCGTGAGGGAGCGCGGGACGTTGTCCACCGCGGACGCGGCGTCGACCACTACCCGTATCACCTCTCCGGTGGCCATCCGCTCCAGGGCGAGCTTGGTCCGCACGAAGGTGATCGGGCAGGTCACCCCGCGGATGTCGAGGACGGTATGGACCTTCGTGGTATCGCCCATCAGAATGGCCGCCGTTCTTGTTACGGGACGTGTGGCGTCATGAGATTCTCAACGAGACGTAACGCTATCAAGCTCCAGCGCTTTACGCAGGGCGCCGTGCATCTGCTCATCGCCGGCGCCTTGGCCGCCGGCACCGCCGGTTGCTGGGCCGCGGTGGGTGCCGGTGCGGCGGCGGGTGGCGCGGGGGGCTACGCCGCGGCAAAGAGCGGCAAGACCGCCGGCGAGATGATCGACGATTCCCTCATCGCCTCGCGGGTGAAGACCGAGCTCCTCAAGAGCCCCCTGGTGCGCGGCCTGAACATCGATGTGGAGGTCGAGCTGGGGATCGTCTACCTGATCGGCGTGGCCACCGACCAGCGGGAGATCGAGGAGGCGATCCGTCTGAGCCGCGCGGTGGTGGGTGTCCGCCAGGTGCGCAGCAATCTGGTGTTGCGCTGAGGGTAGCTGTCAGCGGTCAGCTACCAGCGACCAGCACCCTGCCGTT
>JASFUG010000395.1:0-3079 GCA_050050395.1 Nitrospirota bacterium | reverse complement strand
GTGGTGGCGGGCATCACGGTGTGGTGGAACAACCGCACGGTGGCGGGGCCTGATCCACAGACGTTGGCGGCGAGCCAGGAGCGGGGCGTCGCCTGGCTGGACGGCCATGGCGAAGAGTCGCTGCGCGATGAGAATGCGATGCTCTGGTGGATGGTGCGCGAGGCAGCCCGTCACACGGGTGATCGGCGCCTCTCGCGGCTCTTCGGCCGCTACGATGCCCAGTACCTCGGCGCGGGAAACGTGTGGACCCATCTTTTCGATGAGGGCTCTAGCGAGCCAATCCGCTACGTGGACGTCGATCGTCTTCCTTACTACAACCAGTACTTTCTCTACGCTCTCACCTGCGATCGCCTTCTCGGGGCCATGCCGCTCATCCAGCGCCAGAACCAGCCGGATTTCTGTGACCACGGCCGGTACCGGTTCATGCCGGCGTGCGTCACCCACCAGCTCATGGGGCTGCAGATGCTGGAACGGCGCCGGTGCGGCGACCAGGAGCAGGTGCGGGCCTCGATCGCCCGACTCCAGGACAAGATCGTTCGCCAGCTCACCTGGGACGTGCGGGTCGTGGACGTCTATATCCAGCGGGTGTTGATGTTGGTGCAATCGGGCGTTCGCGAGCGAGTGAAACCGGTCTGGCTGCAGCGCGTCCTGGATGCGCAGCTGAGCGATGGCGGCTGGAGCGGTACCCGGCCGATCGTGAATCTGGGGCTTTCAGCGCCCCTATGCTTCACCCAGAGCAGCATCGCGTTCCGCGTTCCGCGTAGCACCTTCCACGCGACCGCACAGGGAGTGCTCCTGACGAGCCTCCTCCTGAAGAACGGCGAGTAGCGATGGGCGCAGTTCCCCTTCTCATGTACCACGATGTGCAGGCGGACGGCGCGTTGACCGCCGATGTGGCCGCTGGACAGCGGCCGTACGTCCTCGACCGCGCGGTCTTCGCAGCGCATCTCGACGCAATGGCGGGTCTGCGCTCCATGACGGTGACCCAGCTCGTAGCGGCGGGCGATACGGGTGACGGCCGGGCCGTGGTGCTGTCCTTCGATGACGGCCACGTGAGCAACTACAGCGAAGCGTTTCCGGCGATGGCCGCGCGAGGGATCGTCGGCACCTTCTACGTCGTGGCCGGCCGGGTGGGGCACGCAGAGACTTTGTCGTGGGTGCAGATGAGGGAGATGGCGGACGCGGGGATGGAGATCGGCTCGCACACTCTGACCCATCGCGAGCCGTCGACCCTGACCGACGAGGAGCTGCGTCATGAGCTGCGGGAGAGCAAGCGGCTCCTGGGGGACGGTCTCGGCCGGCCGGTGGCGAGCCTCTCGTCGCCCACCGGCTTCTTCAACCCGCGCATGTCGAAGATAGCCCGGGAAGAGGGATACACGAGCCTGTGCTTCGGACACTACGGTTACGTGACCGCCGCGAGCGATCCCTTCCGCCTCAACCGGATCGCGATCAAGCGCAGCACGTCGATGGCAGAGCTGGAGGCGATCCTTCACGGCGACGTGGCGGTGGTGCGGCGCTTGCGCCGCGCCCAGATGGTGCGCAACGGCGCCAAACACCTCCTCGGGGTGCGCGGCTACCTGGCGCTCAAGGGGGCGATGCTCAGGCTCCGTGGAGCAGGGTAACGATCAGCAGTATGGCGATGCGCAACGCCCTGACCATCGATCTGGAGGACTGGTTCCACATCCTCGACGTGGACGACGCCTACCCCATGAGCGAGTGGGGTCGGCTGGAGTCTCGGGTGGAGCGCAACACTGACCGGCTCCTGGAAATGCTGGAGGCCGCAGACGTTCGCGCAACCTTCTTCGTCCTCGGCTGGGTGGCGGACTACCACCCCGAGGTGGTTCGGCGGGTGGCGGCGGCCGGCCACGAGATCGCATCCCACGGTTATGGTCACGAGCTGGCCTACCAGATCGGCCGCGATGCCTTCTGCGAGGACGCGCGTCGTTCCGTCGGGGTCCTGGAGGCGGTGACGGGCACGAAGGTGATCGGGTACCGGACGGCGGGGTTCTCCCTCGTTCCCGGTTGCGAGTGGGCGTTCGACTGTCTCGCGGAGCTCGGGATCCGCTATGATTCCTCCCTGTTCCCTGCGGCGCGTGGCCACGGGGGATGGCCGGGGACACAGCGGGTACCGCACGACATCACTCTGCAAAACGGCGAGACGCTCCGGGAGTTTCCCATCTCCGTTCTACAGGCCGGACCGATTTCGGTTGCTTTTTGCGGCGGCGGCTATCTCCGGCTGTTCCCATATTCGTTCGTCCGCTGGGGGATCCGGCGGCTCAATCGTCGGGGCGAGCCGGCCATGGTCTATCTCCATCCGCGGGAGATCGACCCGGAGCAGCCGCGCATGGCATTGTCCCCGGCGCGCCGGTTCAAGTCCTACGTGAATCTGGCGCGCACGGAGAAGAAGTTCGGGCACCTCCTGCAGGACTTTGCATGGGCACCGGCGGCCGAGGCGCTGGGGCTGGTGGAGTAGCGCACGTTGGCGGTGTCCCGATCCCCCTCCCCCTGTCCCCCTCCCACGGTGGGGAGGGGGGACGAGCGGCGGCCCGTTGGGGCCGCCCTCCCTCCCCCCTCGTGGGGGAGGGCCGGGGAGAGGGGGACGATGGTTCGCCGAGAAGGGGCCGGCCGTCGATGACCATCCAGCACGCCTTCACCGTGGACGTGGAGGACTGGTTCCACATCCTCGACTCGCCCCAGAGTCCACGACCGGAGGAGTACGCCTCCTTTCCGTCCCGGGTGGAAACGAACACCGGGCGCGTCCTCAACCTGCTTGCCGAACATTCCGTCCGAGGTACTTTTTTCATTCTCGGCTGGGTGGCGGACCACTATCCGCAGCTGGTGCGGCGTATCGCGGACGCCGGCCACCAGATCGGCGTTCACGGCTATCATCACGTCCTTGCGTCCACCCTGACCGACCGGGAGCTCGAAGAGGACACGCGCCGGGCGGTCGACGTCGTGGGTGGGGCCGCTGGTATCGCCCCCACTGGCTACCGCAGCCCCGGCGGCTCGTTGCTGGCACGGCAGCGATGGCTCCTGGATCTCTTGATCGACTTGGGCATGAGCTATGAAGCCTCGGTCT
>JASFUG010000394.1:0-3084 GCA_050050395.1 Nitrospirota bacterium | reverse complement strand
GTGCTCTCCGTGTCTCTGCGGTGAAGGGACGAGATTCTACCTTCCTGGCTTCCTGCCTTCCTCAGGCGTTTGTGGACGGCGGCTCGGCATCGGGGACGTCGTAGCCGGCGGCGCGCAGCCATTCTCGCAAATCGCCGGGGCCGGTGAACTGGACCGCGTCGATACCCAGCAGGCGGGCGCCGTGCACGTGCTCGGCCATGTCATCGATGAAGCCGGCGCGGTCCGGGCGGACGCCGGCCCGCTCCGCGGCCGTCTGGAAGATCTCGCGGTCCGGCTTCCTCGCCCGCACCTCGAAGGAGAGGATCGCCCCCGCGAGGAAGCGGCGCACGTCCCACCGCCCCTGGATGTATTCGAAGTGCAGGGCGTCGGTGTTGGACAGGAGCCAGCACGGCCGCTGGCGGTGGACCGCCTCCAGCAGGCGGAAGCTCTCGTCGATGGGGGCGAAGATGTCGACCCACGCGTCGCGGAAGGCGGGGTAGGGGAGGTCGATGATGCCAGTCGCCATCAGGCGCCGGTGGAACTCCTCCGGACTGAGTTCGCCGAGCTCGAACGCCGCCTGCTCCGGGCTGCTGACCAATCGCTCCAGCAGGTGCCGGGCCGCCGCAACGTCACCGCCCTCGGCCGTGAGGCAGGCGCGCATCGGGTCGACCTGGATGAGGACGTTGCCCAGGTCCCAGAACAGGACGTCGTGTCGTGGGGGCATGGTCAGGTTCGCGGGGCGGGAGCCGGGATGATGGCCGTGGGCCGGGTCGTGAGCCACCTCGGCCTCCCTGGCACGAGGGGACGGGGCGCTTTCCGTGACGCTTCGGTGACGGGCTTCCTGAAGTGTGGTCTTTCTTTCGTCGCACTCTCGGCTACCATGGATCGCAATTCCATCCGCTCCCACCCTCGGGCCCGAGTCACCGCCGCGACCCCGCAGGCCGCCGCGGCCTCCTCCCCGGCCCGATTCCCACCTCACACGATCTGTTCGCACTCAGGAGGAGTGACATGTCCAAGCTCAAGCTGTACTTCGCCACCAACCGGCGCCACAAGGGACGGGACCGTTGGCACCCCACCGGCTACGACACCACCTTCAGCCAGGACGGCATGGAGAACCTGCGGGTCGGCTCGCTCACGGTCGACGTGGACGGCGACCGGGTCGCGCGGTACCTGAAGGAGAAGCTCCGCCACGGCACGGGCAACGGCGAGAAGCTGTCCGGCTACATCGCGTCGCGGGTGCGCTCCACCAAGCACTGCTCGATCCGGGCCTATCGCGAGGATCTCAAGGCCGACGTCTCCGACCGCAACCAGCCGGACAACGCCAAGTGGGGGTCCCACGCGATGTTCGAGGACCTGCGCAAGGCCATGCTCGGGTGCAGCGACGTCCTGGTCTACATCCACGGCTTCAACGTGTCGTGGGAGGACGCCGTGGGGTCGGCTCTCGCCCTCCAGGAGATGGTCAACCAGCCGGTCGATGGCGAGCCGGTGCAGAAGGTGGTGGTGGTGCTGTTCACCTGGCCGTCGGACGGCAAGGCCCTGCCCTATGTCTCCTACAAGTCGGATCGCTCCGAGGCGACGGCGTCCGGCGCCGCCATCGGCCGCGGCTTTCTCAAGGTGCGCGATTACCTGCTCGGCCTGCGGGAGGGGGCACGCAAGGGTGGTGGAGAGATCGAGCTGTGCGAGCAGGAGATCCACCTCCTGTGTCACTCCATGGGCAACTACGTCCTGCAGAGCGCCCTGGCGCGCCTCGCAGAGTTCACCCCTGGCAAGACCATGCCGCGCCTCTTCAATCACATCTTCATGTGTGCGCCGGACGTGGATGATACGGTCTTCGAGGAGGGACAGCCGATGGAGCGGTTGCACGAGATCGCCCGGCAGGTCTCTATCTACTGCAACCACGAGGACGTGGCCATGACCATCTCCGACGTGACCAAGGGCAACCCGGATCGCCTGGGCCACCACGGCGCCGCGCGTCCCGCCCTGCTGCACGCCAAGGTGCATCAGGTCGACTGCACGCCGGTGGTGGTCGAGGGGCTCACCGAGCACAGCTACTACCTGTCGGGCCGGCCCGACGCCGACATCCGGATGAGCATCAACGGTCTTCCGTTCGACGATGCGCGACGCGAACGGGAGCGTGAGACGACCCTGCGCAATGTGTGGACGCTCGTATGAAGACGCTCAACACAGTCGAGAAGCTAGGTCGCCGGGGGATGGCCGTACGGGGGCTGTGCGCCCTCATCCTCGGGACGGCGCTGCTGTCGTGGACGTGCGTCGACAAGGGACTTCCGGGGCGAACCGACGCCGAGCTCTCGGACGAGGCCCTGGTCCAGGTCGCCTCCACCGGTCGTCTGGGGGTGCGCAAGCTCACCCTGGTGACCGACAACGACGAGGCCTTCCGCTCCAAGCTGCGCCTGGTCGAGAAGGCGCAGTCGACCGTCGACATGGCCTACTACCTGTACGGCGACGACTACTCGACGTCCGCCCTCTCCACCGCCCTGATGGACGCGGTGGCGCGCGGGGTGCGGGTGCGCCTGCTGGTGGACTACCACAGCAACTACAAGAACCTCGACCTCTTCTCCCTGCTTGAGCGCAGCGGCGCCTCCGCGCCCGGCAGCCTGGAGGTTCGCTTTTACAACCGCCCGACCGCACGTCTGGTACACGACGCCGCCTTCATGACCCTCGGCTGTGGTGCCGCTGCGGTCCCCCCGCTCAGCGAGCGCTGCGACGCGGAGAAGTACGCCCAGATCGACGCGGCCTTCGCCGGCGAGATGATCGGCGGCCGGCCGGCGGCGGCGCGCAACATCTCCAACCTCAACGTCGCCCGCTCCGGCCTCTTCCTCTCGGGCCTCTACGCCAAGCGGCCGGATGTCATGGCCCTCGCCGCGACCACCGGCCAGGGGATCGACCTGTCGGCGGCCACCTCCAGCTCCACGCCCCAGCTCACCGCCGAGCAACGCTCCGGCCTCGCCCGCCTGGGCAAGCTCTACTGGCGGTCGAAGATGGGCTCGCCGCTCAAACGTCTGGGCGCGCGGATCGAGCTCGCGATCGCGTCAAGACTCCATGGCGAACAGATCGACCCCCTGTACGCGACCCTGGTGAACCTCC
>JASFUG010000393.1:0-3125 GCA_050050395.1 Nitrospirota bacterium | reverse complement strand
GATCCGTCGCCTCGGTCAGCAACGCGGCCTGAAGATCAACGAGTACGGTGTCTTCCAGGGCGACAGCCTGATCGCCGGTAGCACCGAGGCATCGGTGTTCCAGGCGGTGGGGCTGCCCTTCATCCCACCGGAGCTGCGCGAGAACCGGGGGGAGATCGACGCCGCCCGCGACGGCCGCCTGCCCGATCTCATCGAGCTGGCCGACCTGCGGGGAGACCTCCACAGCCACACCACCGCTACCGACGGCCGCGCCGGCCTGAAGCAGATGGCCCTCGCCGCGAGACGCCGCGGCCACCAGTACCTCGCCATCACCGACCACTCGCGACACCTCACCGTCGCCCGCGGCCTCGACCGCCGGCGGCTGCTGCAACAGCGCGAGGAGATCGACCGCATCAACCGGGAGATCCGCGGGATCACCCTGCTGGCGGGGATCGAGGTGGACATCCTGGAGGACGGCCGTCTCGACCTGCCGGACGAGGTGCTGGCGGGTCTCGACCTCGTCGTCGGCGCGGTACACACCCACTTCCATCTCTCGCGGGACAAGCAGACCGAGCGCATCTTGCGCGCCATGGACCAGCGCTGCTTCTCCATCTTGGCCCACCCCTCCGGGCGCCTCCTGGGAGAGCGCGATCCGTACGATGTGGACATGGCGCGGATCATCGACCACGCGCGCCAGCGCGGCTGCTTCCTGGAGCTCAACGGCCAGCCCGTGCGCCTCGATCTGACCGTCACCTACTGTCGCATGGCCCGGCAGCAGGGAGTGCTCGTGGCGATCAACAGCGACGCCCACGACGAGCACGCCCTCGACAACCTGCGCCTCGGCATCCAGCAGGCACGCCGCGGATGGTTGGAGAAGGACGACGTCCTGAACACGCGACCGCTGCCCGAGCTCCGGCGGTTGCTGAAGCGGACGATGGGCTGATCGCGGCTCTCGCGGTCTCCATGGAGCAACTCGCCCAGACCCGCAACAACCCCAAGGCGGTGGTGCTGGGCAAGGCCCTGGACGACGCCACTGCCAGGCTCCTGGACAACCTCCAGTCCCCGGGCCGCAAGGTGCGTGAGCTCAACAACCAGGGCAGCCACGCCCACCTGGACCGCTACCGGGCCGAGGCCCTGGCGGCACAGAACGAGGACGCGGAGCTCAAGGCCCACTTCACGCCAATTGCCGAGAAGCCCAGCGGCAACATCGACCAGATCCTCCAGGAGCTGGACGTGGTGCAGGGCAAGCCGGTCGACCTGGGCGGCTACTACCACGCCGACCCGGCCAAGGTCACCGCGGCGATGCGCGCCAGCGCCAGCCTGAACGCCATCATCGACGGCTGACGTCGTGGACTCCCAAGTGGGAAGGCCTAGCCCTTCTCCCCTTTTCTTTCAGGCGATCACCGCCGCCGTCGATCGCGCATCTCCACACCCTTCCGCCGGCTCCCGGTGCTCGCCGGATCGTGAATGCCCGGCGCACTCGGTTCCACAGGCCCGACCGGGGCGGCGGCCCGGTCTCCTGTCTCAAAATTGAACGACGTTTCTCAAGTTGAGAAACCCACGTCTCAATTTTGAACAACCCTCGCGAGCACCGGCCTGCCGCGTCGGTCTGCTGAGCAGTATCGTCTAAAAAGACGACCGTATAAGTAGCTGTTTTGATAAAGCGGATACAACAAGACCGGGTGGCCGTCCCGGATCCCGCCTGCTCGGGAAGGACGGGACGTCGCGGCTGGCACCGCATTTGCTGCGGAGGAGAGAAGGAGGCGATGCCGGGCGCAACGTCGGGAAGGCCACGCGTCGAAGGAAGGGCGCCAATTCCCCGCCGTTTGCCGTGGCACGTCGCCATGACCCGCGCTGTTCAACATCTTTCCAGGCAGCCGAGAAGAAGCCATTTCCTAATCAGTCGAAGGCCGTAGGCGAGGTGCCCGTACCTGTTGTGCGACTGATGAAAATCGCGGAGACAACCATGCTACGAGCCAAACCCCTCGTTACCGCAGTCATCGCCTGCCTCGCCGGTCTTCCCGCGTCCGCCGAGACCCCGAAGGAAGTCATCGTCACCAACGATGCTTCGGCGCCGGTCCCGGTGACCATCGAAAACGGACCCGTCACGATCACGAACACGGAGGTAAATCCCGTCCCGGTCGTGTCCGTCGCGCGGCAGCCATATCAACTTTTTTATGCAATGACCGCGAGCCCCGGGACTGTCGAGGAATGTAGACCCATACCGGTGCCCGATGGATCGGCGTTGACGATCACGACAATCGGGGTCGATGTGACCGTCGATCCGACCGAGACGCCCGATGTCTACCTGCGGGTGGGTCACTTCTCAAATCTGGTCCGCTATCGCGGCGCCCTTCACTTGGTCAGACAATCAAGCACCGACCGGTACAAGGGCATCTACACGCTCTCGGTATCGGTCGGCGAGACCGACAGCGGCGACGCGTATTCGGCCGGCATTTGCGTCCACGCACCACCGGGAGGCACGGAGCACGGCAGCAGCGCCCGGGGCACGGTGTCGGGCTATGTCGAGGCCGCAACCATCATCGACGGCAACGCCCTACCGTGACCATAGCCGGGCAGCAGCTAACGCCGGAGAGGCCACGGGCTTAACCGGCTACCCCGTTCTCTCCATACGGTCCCATTATCATCGACTCCCCGGCGCATAGCCCGACGCTCCCCCGGCGGGGCGGAGAGGTGGCTGCGGAGAAGATCGCCACGGCACCCCACGGCCCGGGCTAGGACAGAGCTGCCGTCCCGGACCGGGCTCGAAGGCATCCCTCTGCGGCCGGACCTCAGCCAGTCAAGCACTCGCAACGGTGCGCGCGGCGTGCCCCCCAGAGAAGCAACTCCCTAGGAGCCGAAGAGGGCTTCCACTTCGCGCGTCAGCCCCTCGCGGTCGAGCCCCTTGCCGATGAAGACCAGGGCGCCTGGGCCGTCGTGGTCCGGCAGGAAATCGACGTCGAGGCGGCTGGCCACCGAGTGGAAGACCAGCCACTCCTCTTCCCCGGCGACGCGCACGATCCCCTTGGAACGGTACACCGTGGCCGGCAACGCCTCCAGGAAGTCCTCCAGGGCATCCCGGTCGGCCGGTCGCTCGCCCACGGCGATGGCGACGCTCTGGAAGCCGTGGTGGTTGTGGATCTGAC
>JASFUG010000392.1:0-3125 GCA_050050395.1 Nitrospirota bacterium | reverse complement strand
GGGGTGTCCTCCTGTACCCACTGGTGGATGATCTGGAGGTTGCCGTAGAACTGATTCAGGGTCAGGTCCACGCCGACACCGAAGACCGTCTGGTCGGCCTCGACGACGTCCAGGTCCTTCGCCTGGTACTCGGCGTTCATGGTGTGAGCAACCTCGGCCCGTACGCCGTAATCACCGAGAATGGTCTCCAGTTCACCGCCGAGGGTGACTACCCACGGGTAGTCGGCACGGATCTCCGGCGAGGTGCCGGATAGTACGAAGGCGCGTGCGGCGGGATCGGCCGGTAACAGGGCCAGTGTTTGCTCGGGATCGAAAGCGGCACCGAGGGCAAGGGCGTCCCCGTGGAAGACCGGTGTGCGCTGGTGGTGCACGAGGGCCGATAGGGCAAAGTCCATATCGCCGACCGTGGACCGCACGCGGCCACCGATCTCCGTGTCGCCCCAGTCCGGTGCGTCCGTGTCCACACCGAGTCGGTCGAAGAAATCGGCGGTAGCGGCATCCGGCGCCATGTCGGCACCCACCTCGCGGTTGTGGCGGAACAGCGCCCAGTCGGAGTCGAAGAAGGTGATGCGGTGGACCTCGGGTCGCGGACTCACGAGGAGCTCGACGATCGTGTCCCCCAGGTAGATCTCCGCCCGGGCCATCGGGGTGGCGAGCTTCCGGTCCTCCTTCCACGGAATGATGAACTGGTCGAGATCCTGGGCGCTGACGTTGTCGGTGAGCACCAGCTCGTCCATCTTGCCCCACTGGACCACCAGGTCGCCGACCGTCACGTCGAAGCGATCGGCACTGTACTTCAGATAGGTCTCGTACACCTCGAGGTCGACGTCTTGATCGACGTCGCCGTCCCCGTAGAAATCGCCCTTGAACCGACCGCTCACCTTGTACGTGAGCGTGTCACTCGCGTCGCCATCCATCGCGACTTCGAGCTGATTGCGTGAGTCCCACCGGTCCTCGAACGGTTCATCGTGGCTCAGATCCGTTGCTCCCTGGACCTGAAGCACCACCTTGGTGTCGAAGGCCGCCGCCAAGGTTGGGGCGGCAGAGAGGACGACGGATAGACATCCGGGGAGCAGGTAACTCACGCGCATGGCAACTCCGGCGGTGAATGGAAGGTCCGACTGGGAAACTTCATGACGACTTGCGATACGCGACGATCTCAATCGGGCGGCGGTGGCGATCAACACGCCGGCGTGCGGGCCGTGGGCGTACCTCTGTAGACAGAGCCGGCATCACAGCTTCGGATGCGCACGGTCGGCCGAGATCTGGAGTCGCCGGCCGCGAAAGGTTCGCCGTCCTGGCGCTTGCTCCACTCTGTATAGACTCCCGATGGGACTACTTTCTCAATGCCCGCTTGCTGAACTCGTTTGGGGACAGTCCCGTGTTGTAGCGGATTTCCTGCACGGTTAAACGGGTAGTGTGCTCGCTCTCGAGGCTGGTGACCTCGCTGTCCAGCACCGTCCATATTCCGTCCACCTGTTCCAGCCGGTGCACCATCGTGCTCTTGATCCTATTTTGGCCGTGGTCGAAGGAGTCCACTCGCATGGGCACCAGGGTGGACTGATCGATCCAGGCCAATGTCTTGCCGTACGCGCTGGAGTCTTCCTCTTTCGGGATGCTTTCCAAGATCCAACACTGCCACGCACCGATTCGTTCCTCACCGACGATTCGATGGGCATCCTTGTCCGGGGAGCGGCGTTCAAGGTCCTGATAGTACAGATCGGAGTTTACGAAGCTCTTGCCCTTCTGTTTGGCGACGATACGTCGCACCCGGCGCAAGGCCGGAAGGTAGAGGAACTGTTCGGCGTCGTCCCCCGTGCGCTCCAGGGTGAGGAACGCCGTGTCCTCGATATCGGCCGGGTAAGTGAATCGGATCAGCGAGTCCTGGAGACCGTCGTGGCGCCGCATCTTGCTATCGAAACGCCGTACCCGCGTGTGTCCGGAGCGACTGGTTAGCACCATTTCCACCGTAGCGGTTGAATCATCGCCGGTATCGCGATCGTAGACGCGACGGGCGAGTGCTTCGGCGGTGATCGCTTCGGGCGGAGGGGCGACGGCTGCCGCCGGTGGCGCGGAAGGCGCAGGGGCACGAGTCGCGGGAGCCGCAGGCTTCGGTTTGGGCCTCTCCGGAGCCGGCCGCTGGGTTGCCGGCACCTTCGGAGGGGGCAGCGCTGGCGCTGGTTTGGGAGCGGCCGCTTTCGGCGGCGGCTTCACCGATGGGGTGGGAGGGGGCGCGAGAGGAGGTGGCGGCGGCGGTGCCGGCGCCGGGATTACCTCGCGTGGCGGCACCTTCGGCGCGGCGCTGGGCGGCGCCACCTTCTTCCCTTCCTCGGGTGGCTTACTCTCTGCGGGTTTCTTCCCTTCTTCGGGTCGTTTCCCCTCCTCGGGCTGCTTCTCTTCTTCGGGCTTCTCCTCTTTTTTGGAGCCGCCGAAGAACCGCCGGAAATCCCATGCCATGAGTACCGGCTGCGGCGGTACGGAGGCGGAATCGATGGAATCTGAAGACGCCCGTACCGCCGCGCTGCCGAGAGGATCGGTACCCGACGCCGCGGCGGATCCCGGGGATCCGCTCAGCACCAGGGAGAACAACAGGCCCCACAGGACGGGGAGGGTTGTCATGGTCTTGCGAGTGAGAGAATCTCGGTCGTTCCTATGGAGCCGGTGCCTCGTCGAGACGACAAGTTGCACCATGCTACCGCCAACGGTAACCAAGGAGGGAGATCGTGCAGCAATGCGTGCGCAGATCGAGGAAGCCAGTCGTTTTCGCGGTACTGATCTTGGCCCTCTTTTCGGTGGGTTGCGAGAGCGCAGCAACGCGTTACGAAAAACACGTCGCCTCTGGCGAAGACCACCTTACCAATGGCCGTCTCCAGGAGGCCATCCTGTCGTTCAAGTCGGCCCTCGCTGCCCGACCGGCCGATCTCGACGCGCGTAAGCTCCTGACGGAGTGTTATCTCGAGCGAGGCGCCAAGGAGCCGGCGCGGGAGCTCATCGAGGTGCTGTCGACGGAGGTTCCCGACGACCCGGAGATTCCGCTGCTGGAGGTCCGTCTGGCATTGCTCGACGACGATGCGGACCGCGCGCTGGAGGTGCTGCAGGGTTACATGGCGGTTCACGGGGAGACC
>JASFUG010000391.1:0-3158 GCA_050050395.1 Nitrospirota bacterium | reverse complement strand
GCCGCGGTCACCAGGCCGACCCGCAGGTCGATGCGGCCGAAGTCATCGAAGGCGATCTGCCCGCTGGCCGGCACTTCTGCCGGCGCCTTTTCCTTCGGCGGCGCGGTCGGCTTCTTCTGCGGCTTCACTTCCTTGGGCTGCTCGATGCGGGGAAAGAGTGCGGGACCCGGTTGCAGAGGGGTGCCGGCGACCATTCCACCCCACGCGGGTCGGGTCAGGTCGGCACCGCCGAGCTGGTCGAGGAGCTCCCGCGCCTTGGCGGGCATCACCGGGAAGACCATCAGGGCGATCAGGCGCAGGCCTTCGAGGAGGTTGTAAATCACGCCATCCAGCAGCTCACGCTGGCCTGGGTCCTTCGCCAGTGCCCACGGCTCGTTCTCCACCACGTAGTGGTTCAATCGACCGACGACTCCCCACACCGTCTGCAGCGCGGCGTGGAAAGCGAGGCCGGCCATGTCCGCCTCCCATCTGGAGACCTCTATCTCCACGGCCTCTTGCAGGGAAGGTGCCGCCTCCGTGGCCGCCGGGCAGACGCCGTCACAGTACTTCGTCGCCATGGTAAGGACCCGGCTGGCGAGATTGCCCAGGTCATTCGCCAGGTCGGCGTTGATGCGCCGCACCAGGCCATCCTCGGAGAAGTCGGCGTCCAGGCCGAAGGTGGACTCGCGCAGGAGGAAGTAGCGGAAGGGGTCGACGCCGTACGTGTCGGTCACCGCGTACGGGTCGACCACGTTGCCCACCGACTTGCTCATCTTGGCGCCGTTGATCGTCCACCAGCCGTGGGAGAAGACCTGGCGCGGCAGGGGCAGGCCGGCGGCCATCAGGAAGGTGGGCCAGTAGACCGCGTGGAAACGCAGGATGTCCTTGCCGATGATGTGCACGCTGGCCGGCCATTGCCGGGCAAAGCGCTCCCGGTCGTCCGGGTAGCCGGCGGCGGTGAGGTAGTTGATCAAGGCGTCGAACCAGACGTAGATCACGTGGCGCGGGTCGTCCGGCACCGCCACCCCCCACGAGAAGCTGGTGCGGGAGATGGAGAGGTCGCGCAGCCCGCCCTCCACGAAGCGGATGATCTCGTTGCGCCGCGCCTCCGGCTGGATGAACTCCGGGTGGGAATGGAGGTGCTCCAGGAGCCGCTCCTGATAGGCGGACATGCGAAAGAAGTAGCTCTCCTCCTGGAGCCGCCGCACCTCCCGGTGGCACTCCGGGCAGTGACCCGCATCGTCGAGCTGCAGCTCGGTCCAGTACGACTCGCACGGGGTGCAGTACCAGTCCTCGTAGCTCCCGAGGTAGATGTCCCCATTCGCCTGTACCGTGCGGAAGAACTCCTGCACCGCCCGGGCATGGCGCTCCTCGGTGGTGCGGATGAAGTCGTCGTGGGAGATCTCCAGCCGTTGCCACAGGCCCTGGAAGCGCTGCACCACCCGGTCGGCGAGGGCGCGGGGCTCGAGCCCCGCGGCGCGGGCCGAGGCCTCCACCTTCTGGCCGTGCTCGTCGGTGCCGGTGATGAGGAAGGTCTCCTCCCCCATCAGACGCCAGTAACGCGCCAGGGCGTCCGCCGCCACCGTGGTGTAGGCGTGCCCGATATGCGGGACGTCGTTGACGTAGTAGATCGGGGTGGTGATGTAGTGCATGACGGGGCGGTCGCGATACGGCCACCGGTCGTCCCGTGGCGTGGCGCGCGTTACGCGGTCAAGGCCCCTCCGAGCCCGGTCCACCCTTACGGCGGCGACGGCGACGACGACGGCGCTTGATCGGCGTCGGGCTCGCGTCGCCGTCCGCTGCGGGTGCCGCGCCTTCCACCGCCACAACCGGCGGGGACTCCCCGGTGGCGGTGGTATCGCGGGTGGGAGCGCCCGCGGAGCGCGGTCCTCTTGCCGGCCGCCCTTCCCGGGCGGCCGGGCGCGTCGCCGCGCGTTGCAGCTCCTCGACGGGGATCTCCACCATCTCGCCACCCGCCATGCGCACCAGAGTGAGCCGCTGCACGTACTGGTGCTTGACGACCTTGCCGACCCCGGTCGGACACTGGACCTCGGCCCCACACCGGGGCAGCCCCTTGTTGAACTCCACGTAGCCGTCGTATTCGTACCGCAGGCAGCACTTCAGCTTGCCGCAGCAGCCGGCAAGCTTGGACGGGTTGAGGGACAACCCCTGCGCCTTGGCCATCTTTACCGACACCTGGTCGAACTTGCGGATGTGGCCGCTGCAACACAGCTGCCGGCCACACGGACCGACACCGTCGAGGACCTGCGGGCCCTCCCGGTGGCTCACTTGGCGCATCTCCACCCGGATCCGGAACTGGTAGGCGAGCTCCCGCACCAGATCGCGGAAGTCGACCCGCTGCTCGGCGCTGTAGTAGAAGGTTGCCTGCTTGGCGTCAAACCGGTATTCGACCTTCAACAAGCGCATCGCCATGCCCCGCTCCGCGATGCGCCGCCGGGCGTAAAGAAAGGCCTGGGCGTTGAGCACCTTGAGATGGTCGACCGCGCGCTCGTCGTCGTCGGTCATACGACGTACCACACGCCCGCGGGTCGCAGGGGGCCCGTCGTCGCCCGTGGGGCGCGGCGGACGGACCACGCGGCCCCACGCCAGGCCGTGCTCGCCCTGGACGACCACCCGGTCGTGGAGCTTGAGGGAGACGTTGCCGCTCTCGCACTCCACGGCGTCGGTCTTGTTGCGCATTGCGACGGTCACCACGTCAGCCATGTCGTCTCCGTGCAACCGAGGCCGTGGGTTCACGGCCCGCGGTGTCATCATGTTAGCGAGAACCGGCGCACCGGGCGAGATCGTCTTGCAGGCCGAGGAGCAGGGTACCGATCACCAGACGCGGCTGACCATTGGCGGCGAGACCTTCATGGGCGGCGGCCAACCGCGCGACCGCACTCTCGAAAAACCGCCGGTCGCGGAGCGGTACACCGCCGAGGCGCTCACCGACCTCAACAAACGTGAGCTGCTGCCGGTCGCATCCCCAGGCGAGGAGCATCAGGTCGCGTAGCCACAGGCCGAAGGTGGTGAGCCACACGGCGAGGCGCCGCGCCACCTCCGACTTCTCCTTGCCCTTCAGGAGCTCCTCCGTCCACGCGAGGAGGGGCCCGCCGCGTCCGTCCATCAGCCGCTCCCAGAGGGCGAAGCATGCCGCCACCTGCGCGGTCACGTCGTCG
>JASFUG010000390.1:0-3165 GCA_050050395.1 Nitrospirota bacterium | reverse complement strand
CACGCCCCCAACACGGCAACCACCATCGCCAGGATCCGTTCGCCGGGAACGGCGATGGCTCCGAGCAACGTCAAGAGTACCGCGATCGCGACCACGTACGCCGTCGCGGAGAGCAGGCCGTAGTACGTCAGACTGACACCGCGCCAGTGTCCATCGGCGTCCTTGGCAAGCGGCAGCGTGGCGAGGAACTGCCACCGTTCCTTGGGGGGGTGCGGAAACCCCAGATGAGGTAGACGAACAGGAGCAGCTCCAGGGATAACACGCTCAGTAGCTCACTCATGGTCAGTCCGCCCATGTCAGGGATGGGGAGTCACTTCTTGGGCCTCCAGCATCGCGAGCGCGGGCGATCGAGGAACGCGCCGTGAGATCGGTCTCGACCAACGGCACCCCGAAACGTGGGAGAACCGGCTTGCCACACCCGGGCGGCGCATGTTGGCGATGAAATCGTCGTCGAAGCGGATACGCCCGCGCTGGAAGAGCAGGACATCGGTGCTGCTACCGGGGCGGTAGAGGCTCTTGGGCGTGCCTTGGCGCAGAAACATTCCCCGATGCAACGGTCGGGGTGTGTCGTAGCGTTCCTCGCTATAGGCCTGCACCACGTCTCCGATCACAAGCGCCACCACCTCGATCATGGCGGCGAGACCGACGCCGGTCCCGCCGGGGACGTCGGTGTCGATCACGGCCACGTACCGTCGGTTCTTCGAGAATGGGGTAGCCATCGCGATGACGGCGCCCGGATTACACGAATGACAGTGGGCGTCGATGGCCTAGAGATCCTCTACGCGGCCGGCGACCGGCGTGTGATTGTAGTGATACTTCTCGGGCGTCAGGCGAAAGATGGCGAAGTCGCCGCCAGCGAAGACGTGCAGCCATCCCCGCTCGTCGATACCCAAGAGCTCCTCATAGGCGAAGAACCTCTCCTCGAGCGAAAATCCCGTGCCCCCCATCGAGGGAACCGACGAGCACCTTGGCATCGGCCGGCGACACCACCACGTGTCGATCCTTCGACATCGGGCGGCACTGCCAGTAGCGGATGCGACGTTGAAATACCTTGCGCGCCGTATCGAGATCCTGCGGGGCGTCGAGGCATTCCGTAAAGGTCTACACCCAAGCGCTGCAGGAAACGCAGGTTGCCCGAGAGCCGGTTGCCCAGGGGCAGATCGTAGTTGACGAAACCGAGCAATACCGAGCGGCGTGCACCGGTCAGCACCCGAAACAGCCGTGGGGCATTCTCGCGCACCCGCGAATAGATCAGATTCACCAGGCGGTCGGCGAACAACCGTTCGTCGCACGCGCCGCCGGAACTGCGGTCAATGTACTGATGCAGCATGTTCGGCCAAGTCCACGGCAAGGTTCCCGCCATCGCCGGCGATGGCGGCATGGCGGTGAATACTCACGAGCAGCATGCGCAGCAGCTTCAGGATCGGCGAATAGGCTGTAGAAGCGTCCTTCGAATCCTGCGAAACCGAGACGCTGATGCTCGCGCGGCTTGTAGGGCATGCAGAAGGACATGCGCGGGTCAAACACACCGAGATCGGCGAGATCACGCTTGGTCCGCTCGTGATGGCCCGGCGTGCCGTCGAGAGCGGGGCTGTGGTCGGTGCTGGTCAACGCGACCAGATAGACGAGCAGGCGCATGTCCTCGCCCAGCACCCGCCGTGCCAGGTCGTTCAGGCGCACCAGCGGCACGCGCACCCAGGAGTTCTCCCAGAGGTGCTCGGTATTGTCGGACAAATATGCCTCGATCGCCGTGACGGCATGTCGCGGCGTCTCCAGCGTCGCGGCATGTTTGACCACGTTCGCGAAGTAATTCGAGGAGCGGATCTGAAGTGCTAGATCGACGTCATCGGCGACGCCGGCTACTGCCGCCTGTACCTCGCACTCGGCGCCGAGCGTGACGTCCTCCCGCGAGAATGGAAGGTAGTCAGGGCGACACGCCGCGCCGGCGCCGATGCCAAGGGCGTTCAGACCCACCTGCCAGGATGGCACTTTGCTGGCGGGGTCCGTGGAATGGGGTGTAGCTGTCAGGATGGACAGCCCAGGGAGGCGGGACATAGGAGGGACGGCCGGGAATCGCAGGGTAACGACATCCACAGCTTGGTGTATGCAATTAGACCCCGCTTCCAACACAGATTGACGACAGCACGGTCAAATTTCGATGACACGTGGCTCCGGCGTAGCGGCGGCCGAAGGCGGCCAGCGGCACTCCACCCGTGACGCGGAGCGCCGCCCGCACCCCGAGCGGCGATGGGGAGCGGCAGCTATCTCGGGACCCTGAGACGTCGCGTCAACGCGCGCGAAGACCGAGGAAGCGGTCAGTCCGCGTTCGGCCGGAGCACGGCGAGCGCTGCGTCGTGCAGGGCTCCGTTGCTGGACAGGAGGCTGCCTCCCCTGATCGCATCGTCGCCCGCGACCGACGTACATCGTCCGCCCGCTTCCTCGACGATGATCTTCACCGCCGCGATGTCCCACGGCTGCAGGTTCGGATCGATCGCGATCTCGCCCGCGCCCTCCGCAACCAGCATGTGCTGGTAGAAGTCACCGAACCCCCGCGTGCGCTCCACCGAGGTCAACAGGTGATGGATCCGAGGCGGGAGCGGCCCCTCGCCATGGCCGCTCAGGTCGCCGTGAAACACGTGCGCGCGCGCGAGGTCACGGACCGCAGACACCTGCAGCCGCCGCTTGCCGGCGAACGCGCCATGCCCCCGGGCAGCGTGCCAGCGCGCCTGCAACGCCGGCGCCGACACTACGCCGGTTACGATGCCCCCGTCGCACTCGACCGCCAATAACGAAGCGAATACGGGAATACCGCGGACAAAGTTCCGCGTGCCGTCGATTGGGTCAATGATCACGCGGATGCCACCCCGCGCCGGCGCCTCTCCTTCCTCCTCCCCGTAGACGCCCGCTTCCGGCGCCCTCGCCGCCACCACCTCGCGCGCCATGCTCTCGATCGCGCGATCCGCGGTACTCACCGGCGAGCCGTCGACCTTACTTTTGACGTCCAGACCCGCCGTGCGAAAGTACTGCAACGCGATACCGTCCGCCCGGTCGGCGATCTCGTGCAGCAGCGGAAGCCACTCGTCCCCCGGCCTCTCCCGGGAGCTCATGGCCGCACCTGCGCCAGCGTCATACGATCCATGGCAATCCTCCTACGATCGCGAATCG
>JASFUG010000389.1:0-3178 GCA_050050395.1 Nitrospirota bacterium | reverse complement strand
ATAGCCCCGCGGCCTCGATCACCCGCCGCATCTCGGTGGTCAGCGGTCGTTCGTGCTGCCCCGGCAGGTCACCGACGAGCTGCTCCATCTCCTTGACCTGGAAGATGAGGGAGCGGGGATTCGTCTCGTCGAGCAGCAGCAGGTCCAGGGCGGTCTCGACCTCCAGCCGGGCGTAGTAGCGCCGCCGGTACAGGGTGAAGCTCTCCGCCGCCAGCAGGGTCGACTCCATCAGCAGGGACTCCACGTTCGGGTCCGTTGCGATGACCAGCAACGAGCGGACGAGGGTGGCCAGCAACAATGCGCGTTCCACGCGCCGGCCCAGGCGGAAGTAACCCCAGCCGAGCTCGCCGCACATGCTCTCGCTCGTCGCACCGGCGATCGCCATGAGCGCCGTCATGATCCGGTCGAGGGTCTCCTGCATCGATTGCAGATCCGGTGTAGTTCGCATTCCGAGGTCCGCGAGCTCGTCGCCCATGTCGTTCAGCACGCGCCGCGCGTCGGCCGAGACCAGGTTGCGCACGGCAGAGGCGGCCTTGAGGAACATCGTCAGATTGCCGGCAAGGGTCCCGGCGCGCTGCGCATTGAGGATGACATCCAGGACCTCGGGGATCGGATGCTCCAGCCGCTTGCTGTCCCCCTCGGCGACGAAGCCCGGATAGGTGCAGGTGAGCTGGGTCAGCCCCCTGAGGAGCTGTTCCAAGCACGCCTGGCACACGGGATCCTCGACCTGGAGGGTCTCGTTGTAGCGCGCATTGATGTTGCGGATCAGGCGGATGGTTGCCTCCGCGCGTGCCGCATACCGGGCGAGCCAGAACAAGTTCTCTGCCGCGCGGCTGGGCAGGCCCTCCTTGCTCTCCGCCGCATGGGTGATCGCCTGCGTCCGCGGCGACAGCTTCTCCGCCTTCTCGGGCTCCGAGGCGAGCACCCAGGTGTCCTTGCTGATCGCACCGGTCTGGTTGGACACGGTCCGGTCTCCGGTCTCCGCACCGACCCGCGTGAGGCCCCCGGGCATGACCACGTAGGTGTCCTGCCGGGCCACGAGGAAGGTACGGGTGACGGCGGGACGTGGTTCCAGGCCCGACTCGCGCCACGTGGGGACCGACGACAGCTCGACACGTTCCTGCCCGACGTAGAGATGGGGGTGGGCGTGGATCCGATCCCGCCACGCGTCCAGCTCCGCCCGGCTCAGCTGATCGCCGTACACGGGCAGCACGCCCGTCACCCGGTTCATCGGGCGCAGAACCAGCTTGTCGAGGTTCGCCAGCACGTAGTCGCGCTCGGTCTTCTGACCGCACCACCAGGTGGCGACCGACGGGAGGCGCAGGTCGTGGCCGAAGAAGTGTTTCGCCAACCGGGGCAGGAAGGCCATGAGACCCGGGTTCTCCAGGATGCCGGAGCCCAGGGGGTTGGCCACCGCCACGCGGCCCTGGCGGATGGCGTGCAGCAAGCCGGCGACCCCGAGGCGCGAGTCCGCGCGCAGCTCCAGGGGATCGCAGAAGTCGCCGTCGACGCGCCGCAGGATCACGTCCACCGGCTCCCGCCCGTTCACCGATTTCAGCCACACCCGCCCATCCATGACCATGAGGTCCGCACCCTCGACCAGGGTGTAACCCAGGTAGTTGGCGAGGGCCTGGTGCTCGAAGTAGGTCTCGTTGAGCGGCCCGGGGGTGAGGATGACGACCCGGGGATCCTCGCGCCCGTCCGGCGCCAGGGCGAGGAGCGACTCGCGCATCAGGCGGAAGAAGCTCGCCAGCCGATGCGGATGCGAATCGCGAAACAGGCTCGGCATGATGCGCGACATCACCGTGCGGTTCTCGATGGCGTAGCCTGCCCCGGACGGCACCTGGGTGCGGTGGCCGATCACCCAGACGCGGCCATCGGGCCCGCGCGCCAGGTCCACGGCGGAGAGGGTGAGGCGCGGGACGGGGATGCCGTTCCTGACGGCGCAGGCACGCAGGAAACCCTGATGCCCGTAGACCAGCTCCGGCGGTACCAGCCCCTTGCTGAGGAGGGTACGGGGGCCGTAGAGGTCGCCGAGGATGAGGTTCAATAGCTCCGCGCGCTGCGCCAGACCGGCCTCGATAGCGGCCCACTCCCGGCTGCCGATGAGCAGCGGAACCGGGTCGAGAACCCACGGCCGGTTCAGGCCGTCGGGGGTTCCGTAGACGTTGTAGGTCGCACCGTCGCCGCGCAGCATGCGGGCGGTGTCGCGCTGCCGCTGGGCCATCACCTCCGGCCCCATCGCCTCCAGGGAGTCGATCAGGTAGCGCCAGTGCCCGCGGATCTCGCCCTCCGCGCTGCACATCTCGTCGTAGGCGCCGGGCGGCGGCCGATACGCGGAATGCTTGCCGGCGGTCCTGGCCCTGGTCATGGCTTACACCCACGCATCGATGTTCCGCCGTGAGTCATGAATGTTCATCGTCGGTGTCACACCGGCCGTGAAGAAGAGTTGCGCCCACCATCGGCGGCCATGAGTGTTTCTCGCCAGGGCGCCACGGCGCAAAGGCCGTTTACCACGAAGGCCATGAAGACGGGTGCGCACCGTTCCGTCCATGTCCTTCGTCGTGAACGCGAACGCGCGGAACGTGGCTCGCTGCCGTGGCCACCGGGAGGGGCGCCTACGGACCGCGGACGGCGAATCGACGAGACGACGGCCATCACGGGGTGACCGTTCTGCGGGTCTGACGGACGTCCGCGCCGCTGGCTCAGGGACAGCCGTGGCGATAGCGCAGGTCCAGGGTGTAGGGATATTCGGGACTGCGTTCCTCGGCGGGCGGGGACATGGGGCCCGTCGGGTGGCCGTCGCTGGAGAATCGGCCTAGCGCGGCGATCTCCGGGGGCGGCTCGATCGGCCCGGGGGTGTGGCCGTAGCCCCAGAAGCGGCTCACCCGCCGGGTCTCGGCCACGTAGGCGTTGATCGGGAGGTCCTCGTAGTGGCGGCCGCCGGGATGGGCGACGTGGTAGGTGCAGCCACCGATCGAGCGCCCGCTCCAGGTGTCGATGATGTCGAACACCAGCGGCGAGTGCACCCCGATGGTGGGGTGCAGCGCCGAGGGCAGCTGCCACGCCCGGTAGCGTACCCCGGCCACGTACTCGCCATGGGTGCCGGTACTGTGCAGCGGCACCCGCCGGCCGTTGCACGCCACCACGTGCCGCGCATCCGTCAGCCCGGTGACCT
>JASFUG010000388.1:0-3199 GCA_050050395.1 Nitrospirota bacterium | reverse complement strand
GCCGAGCGTGGACGCCGGGCCGGATCAGGACATCAACGAGGGTGACACGGTGATCCTGGCGCCGGCGACCTTCACCGATCCGGGGGTGCTCGATACCCACACCGCCACCATCGACTGGGGCGACGGTACGGTCGAGCCCGGGGCGATCACCGACAACGGCAGCGACGGCGCGGTCGACGGCAGCCACGTCTATCCCACCGCCGGCAATTACACGGTCACCGTCACGGTCACCGACGACGATGGAGGGGTGGGCTCCGCCAGCTTCCTCGTCACCGTGGGCCAGGTGAGCACCCTGGTGTGCGACGTGGACGGCGACGGCGACATCGACCGGGCCGACCTGAGCCTGATCAGCCGCGCTCGCAACCAGCCGGCCACCGGGCCGGATGACCCACGGGATGCCAACGGCGACGGGATCATCACCCCGGCCGACGTCAAGGCGTGCATCCCGCAGTGCTCGCGGCCCAGCTGCGCCCTCCAGTGATACGGTGGTGCCCCCCGGCGCGTCCGGGGGGCACCAGGCAGCCCCCCGCAAGCGGCTTCGTGATCCGCCTGGGATCCCGGCCGAAGACCGCCGCGCACGCATCGTCCGTCGGCACGACCGCGGGTACGCCGCGCCTTTGAATTCCTTCCCGGGATTACTATCCTGAATGCGACGCGCGTTGTCCGCAGCCACTCCCTCCCCCCGGCCTCGCGCCGTGGATACGCCGCGCCGATTCATCGAACATCCCCGCGATCCCCAGCGCCCGTGCGCCACATCGCCGTCACCGCGAGGCGTCCGCCACCACAACTCAGGAGACCCTCCATGCACCGGCTTGCCGCCCTCGTCGCCATCCTCTCCTGCCTCGGCGCCACCGTCGCTGTCGCCTCGGACCCGGCCGGCGATCTGGTCATCCAGGAGCAGGAGCGCGCGGCGGCTGAGCAGGCGCTGCGCAATCCGAAGATCCAGGAGTTGGGCGGCGACCGCTTCCGCGTCGGCCTGATCGAGATCGACCGCGCCAAGCGCGCCTTCACCGTCCCGGCCGTGGTCCACCTGGAGGAGGGCGCGCAGGAGTTCCTCATCGCCGCCCGCGGCGGCTACAAGGGGTACGAGTCGACCCTCGAGGCGGGTGCCACGCCGTACGAGTTCAATCTCGCCTGCATCCTCATCGGCCTCGACGACAACAAGACCCGCGACCCACGCTACCACTTCGACCCCACCAAGATCGAGGGCGACGCGGTGGAGATCTGGGTGTCCTGGAAGAAGGGCGATGAGACCCGGCGCGTCCCGGCCGCCCGGCTGGTGCGCGACACGAAGAACGACCGCACCCTGCCGGAGCACGGCTGGGTCTACACCGGCTCGACCTTCACCGCGGACGGCCAGTACCTCGCCCAGATCGACGGCGTGCTGGTGGGCTTCGTCCACGACCCGGCCAGCATCATCGAGCACGCCACCGGCTTCGGTCAGGACCTCTACGGAGCCGTCGTTCCCAACACAGCCGTCGCGCCGCCCAAGGGCACCCAGGTGACCGTGGAGGTGAGCGCCATCGGCGAGAAGACCCACCACGCGACCACTCCGTAGCCGCGTGACGCGGTGCCCCCGGCCCAGCGCCGTGGCCTGGCCCGCACCTCTCGCGATGGGTCATCGCGAGACCGCGCCACAGCTTGACTTGGACAGGACACTCCCAGAGGCTCGCTCCATGGACCCCAGTCAAATATTTCAGCTGGCCACCGGCTACTGGGCGTCTCAGACCTTCCTCACCGCCAACCGCATGGGTCTGTTCGCGACCCTGGCGACGGGACCCATGACCGTCGAAGGGACGGCGGAACGGCTGGCGACCGCGCCGCGCGCCACGCGGCTGCTGATGAATGCGTGCGTGGCGCTCGGCCTCTTGCACCGCGACGGGGACCAGTACTCGAACACGCCGCCGGCGGCAGCATTCTTGGTCCCTGGCTCGCCGGGGTACCTCGGCGACAGCCTGCTGTACGCCGATGACCTCTACCTCACCTGGGCGGACCTCGAGACGGCGGTGCGCCACGCGGCCCCCCTGGCGCCGCCGGAGACCATTCTCGGTGACGATCCGACCAAGACCCGTCACTTCGTGCGCGGCATGCACCACCGGGCCATCGGCGTCGGCCGCGCCCTGGTCGAGATGCTCGATCTCACGGGACGACGGCGCCTGCTCGACGTCGGCGGCGGCCCGGGCACCTACTCGTGCCTGCTCGCCAATCGCTACCCGGAGCTACACTGCACGGTCCTCGATCTGCCGCCGGTGGTGGCGATCGCCCGGGAGATCATCGGCGAGATGGGCGCCGCGGACCGCGTCGAGACCTTGGGCGGCGACTTCCATCAGACCGATTTTCCCGCCGACAATGACGTGGTGCTGATCTCCGGCCTCCTCCACCGGGAGAGCGAGGAGGGCTGCCGGGAGGCGTTCGGCCGGGCCCGCGCAGCTCTACGACCGGGTGGACTGCTGGTGGTGAGCGACGTGATGACCGAGGAGGGCGGCGACGCCCCGCCGTTCGCCACCCTGTTCGGGCTCAACATGCTCCTCACCAGTGCCGAAGGGGGCGTGCACAGCCATACCGGATGCCAGCGGTGGATGGCGGAGGCAGGTTTCCAGGAGGTCGCCGCAAGGTCGTTCCCGCCGCCGATGCCTCACTGGGTGGTCACCGGCACCCGTCCATGAGCCATCCACCATCGTGGAGAAACCTATCTTGATACGAATGCTGCTCTACCCCTGGCTACTGCTCCTCCTGTCACCGGTCCCGACGACCTGGGCCGGCGATGCGCCCGCCCCACCGCCGCCCGCCCCTACGGCGTCCACCAAAGCATCGCCGCAGCCGCAAGTCGTGGACCTCGGCGACGGTCGCTGCCGGATCGGCAGCATCGACGTGGACAAGACGAAGCGGACCTTCACCGTCCCGGGGCGCCTCAATCTCCGCGAGGGCCCCCTCGAGTACGTGGCCGCCGTACGCGGCGGATACAAGTTGTACGAGACCCTGGTCGAGCTGGATTGCGACGCGTATGAGTTCAATGTCGCGTGCCTCCTGATCGGTCTCGATCGCGCGAACAGCACCCTACCCAAGATGCACTTCGACCCGGAGCCGGTGAAGGGCGATCCGGTGCAGATCACCGTCGAGTGGCAACAAGACGGGGGTACGAAGCGGATGAATGCGGAACAGCTCATCAAGGGGTTCGACAAGGCCCCGAACGTGGCCC
>JASFUG010000387.1:0-3207 GCA_050050395.1 Nitrospirota bacterium | reverse complement strand
ACCTGCTGACCGGTCTCGGCTGTTCGTGGCCGAGACCGGTCAGCAGGTGAAGAAGGGCGACCCGCTCCTCACCCTCTACGCCCCGGACCTGGTCACCACCCAGCGCGAGTACCTCCTGGCCATGGAGAACCTGCGCAAGGTCGAACGCTCTCCGTTCCCCGAGGTGGTGGAGGGTGCCCGCCGTCTCCTCGCCTCGGCTCGGGAGCGGTTGGAACTGTGGGACATTACGGACGTGCAGATCGATCGCCTGGAAGACACCGGCAAGGTGGAGCGCACCTTGACGCTCTATTCCCCCTTCGACGGCGTCGTGCTCGACCGCCACGCGGTGGAGGGGGCTTACGCCAAGCCCGGGGAGCCGCTGCTCAAGCTCGCCGACCTGTCGCGGATCTGGGTCCTCGCGGACGTCTACGAGACGGAGCTCCCGTGGGTACGCCCGGGAACCCCGGCGGAGATGACCCTTACGTACCACCCGGGGCAGGTCTACAAGGGCCGGCTCGATTACGTCTATCCGACGCTCGACCCCAAGACCCGGGTGGTGCAGGCGCGCCTGATCTTCGACAACGCGGACGGCTCGCTCAAACCCGGTATGTATGCCGACGTCACACTGACGCCCAGGGTCGCCGCACAGGTGGTGGCCGTCCCCGCGGAGGCAGTGATCCACTCAGGACGCCGTAACATCGCCTTCGTCGCGCTGGGCAACGGCCGCTTCGAGCCGCGCGAGCTCACTCTCGGACCGGAGGGAGACAATGGCTACCAGGTACTCGCCGGCCTCAGCCAGGGCGAGCAGGTGGTCACGTCGGCCCAGTTTCTCCTCGACTCCGAGTCACAGCTCAAGGAGGCGATCGCGAAGCTCCTGGAGGCGCGTGCGAAGCCAGCCGCTAAGAAGCCTTCCGAGCCCCCCGCCCCGATCGCCGCCGGCGGACCGAGAGAGGGGCCCGGAAACGAACAGCCCACCGGGGAGATGTCCATGGGGACCTCTGCCCCCGCGAGGCGCGACCTCGGTCCTGTGTCGGACAAGGATGTGAAGGCGTGGTCCGATGCCTTCGCGGCGTACCTGGCGATCCAATCCGCCCTGGCCAGCGACACGGTGAAGGGCGTGGCAGATCAGGCGGAGGCACTGATGCATGCGCTCCATGACCTCATGGATCACGGGGTCACGGGTGAGCAGATGCGGCGTGTCCATGCCGAGCTAACCGGGATGGAGAACGGCGACCTAGAGGTTGCTCGCGGTGCCTTCGGCCGAATTTCACAGGTGATGCTGGAGCTGGCCCGCGGACCGGGCCGGGCAGTCGCCGCGAAGCTTGCGCTATCCGCCTACCACTGCCCCATGTCCCACGCCAACTGGCTCCAGCAGGGCCAGGTCGCCAACCCCTACTTCGGCGCCTCCATGCTGCGCTGCGGCGAGCCGCTAGGTCCGGAAGAAGCTGGCCGCCAATGAATGCGGGTGGACACCACGGATCGGGTGCAGCACCCGTAGGGGAGGGGTTTATCCCCTCCCGTGCGACGGATGCTCGCTGTGTCGCTAGTCAAACCAAGGGTGGAGATAACCCCCGCCCTGATATGGAGGGGGACGCCACGTGCCCCCCTCGCCGCCCGGCACCTGTCCGGGCGGCTTCACCCCCGTGGATGGAGGGCTCCTCGCCCTCCATCAGACCGTATGGAGCGGCCCGCTCCATACGGTCTACGGCCTCTCCACCAAGCCCATTCGCTTCCATTTGCGGCTAAGGATCTGAACACATGATCGCCAAGATCATCGAGTACTCGGTTCGCAATCGCGCTCTCGTACTCATCGGAACGGCGGCGCTGCTGGCCGGCGGCATCTACGCGGCGCGGAACATCGCCCTGGACGCCATACCCGACCTCTCCGATGTCCAGGTCATCATCTTCACCAAGTACGAGGGGCAGGGACCGCAGGTGGTGGAAGACCAGATCACCTATCCCTTGACCACGGCCATGCTGTCCGTGCCTTACGCCAAGGTGGTGCGCGGCTACTCGTTCTTCGGTCTCTCCTTCGTCTACATCATCTTCGAGGACGGAACCGACCTCTACTGGGCACGCTCAAGGGTCCTGGAATACTTGAACTTCGTCTCCGGCCAGCTGCCGGCCGGCGTGACGCCTACCCTGGGACCGGACGCCACGGGCGTGGGCTGGGTCTACGAGTACGCCCTGGTGGACCGGACCGGGCGCCACGACCTCGCCCAGCTCCGCTCCATCCAGGACTGGTTCCTGCGTTACGAGCTGATCGCCGTGCCCGGTGTGGCGGAGGTCGCTTCGGTGGGCGGCTACGTTAAGCAGTACCAGGTGGAGGTCGATCCCGACCGGCTGCTCGCCTTCGGGCTCCCACTCTCGCAGGTGAAACACGCGATTCAGCGCTCCAACAACGATGTCGGTGGCCGGCTGGTGGAACGCGCCGAGACCGAGTTCATGGTGCGTGGCCTCGGCTACATCAAGTCTCTGAAGGACCTGGAGGGGATACCCCTCGGGGTCGATGCCCGCGGGACTCCGATCCTCCTCTCCCAGGTGGCCAACATCCAACTCGGTCCCGAGCTGCGCCGCGGACTGGCCGATCTCGACGGGGAGGGGGAGGTGGCGGGCGGCGTCATCGTCATGCGCTACGGTGAGAACGCCCTGAAGGTGATCGAGCGGGTGAAGGCGAAGCTGGAGGCATTGAAGAGCGGGCTCCCCGACGGGGTGGAGATCGTGCCGGTCTACGACCGTTCGTCGTTGATCCTGCGCGCGATTGATAACCTGAAGTCCAAGCTCGCGGAGGAGATGACGGTAGTGGCGATCGTCATCGTCCTGTTCCTTCTCCACATCCGCTCCACCCTGGTGGCGGCGATCGTCCTGCCCCTGGGGGTGCTCGCCTCGCTGCTCCTCATGCACCTGCTGGGGATCAACGCCAACATCATGTCGCTCGGGGGGATCGCCATCGCCGTCGGCGTGATGGTCGACGCCTCCGTCGTGTTGGTGGAGAACGCCCACAAGCACCTGGAGGCATGGCGGGCGGCAGGTGGCGGCAGCGCTCCCCCTGCCCCCGGGAGGGGGACGGGGGGAGGGCGTATGGAGCAGGCAGGTGATGCGGCCCTATCGCCCCCACCCCAGCCCTCCCCCGAGGGGGGAGGAGGTTCTCTCTCACGCGCCGACGTGATCATCGAAGCGAGCAAAGAGGTCGGTCCGGCGCTGTTCTACTCGCTGCTCATCATCACG
>JASFUG010000386.1:0-3209 GCA_050050395.1 Nitrospirota bacterium | reverse complement strand
ATCGACATCGGAGGGCCTGTCAGGGGTTGAGGGTCCGGGAGGAGAAATCGTACTCGATGCCCCTCGGTTGCGGGAGGGAACCTGACCCTCTTCTTAGCACATCGCACGCCGATGGCCTGGCCGGGGCGACATCGGCGTGCCACGACCGCCGGCGCCGGGTGCATCACTTCCGTCGTCTCCCGGCCGAAAAGGCTAAGGATGGCTGCGAGCGAAAGGTTGTTGAACGCTGGCCCGGCACTTCTTCTATACTGAGGCGACCCAATACAAAGGAATCCCAGGAGGGCTCACTCCCCTCCGAGTCCCCGGCGGGCGGGGGCGTCTCCCGCACCCAGATCGACGGTGGGTTGTGGGACGCGGCGGAGGCTGGACTCCGGCGCATGGCACCGTCGAGAAAGGAGGTGGTCCAGTGGATTATCCCAGTCCTACGGTGAACATGATGAGTGAGGTGGCGGCATCCTAGAATGCGAGCCAACCAGCGTCCGACGCCCGCCCCGCTCGACCGACTCGGGCGGTAACGGCACGAGGACAAGGCGGTCTGGGATGCTCCCCAGCGCCACCATCACCCTGGGAGCGCGGAAACCGTAGCCGCGACGGGGCATCCCCCACTCCCAGGGTGTTCTTATTGGGTCGGCCGTCCACCGGGAGACCTCCCCAAGGCGGAACATGGCGGCCGGCGACCACACCATGGCGAATGGTGCCGAGATCGAGCGCCAGGTCTACCTGGCGTGGTTCGCCGCCCTGGCGGTGGCCATCCACTCCGTCGAGGCCTTGATTCCATCCCCCCTGCCGGGGGTGAAGCTGGGGCTCGCCAACGCGATCACCCTGGTGGTGCTGCTCATCGACTCGCCGCGTGCGGCCCTCGTCGTGACATTGGTTCGCATATTCGTCGGCGCCCTGCTGATCGGCACCTTTCTCGGTCCCGGCTTCCTCCTCAGCCTGACGGGCGGCCTGGCCGCCTGGGCGGTGATGGCCGCAAGCCGGCCCATCACCCGGTCCTTCCTGAGCGCCCTGGGCCTCAGCGTCCTCGGGGCCGTCGGCCACATCCTCGCCCAGATCGCCACCGTGTACCTCCTGCTGATCCCCAACGCGGGACTGTTGCATCTCGTGCCAACCCTGGTGGCGGCGGCCATCGTCACCGGTGCCGCCACCGGCCTGGTCGCGGCGAGGCTGGTGGTGATTTTTCACCGCATTCAAATTGAGACACAATTCTCAGGTTGAGACCGGCTACCTTTACAGCATCCGGAGACAGGATTTTTCTCTAATGAAGGCTTGAGGTTACTGATCCACGACGACAGCCACCGTGATGGCTCCGACCTCTTTTCACCTACCGAGTGTCATTTTCGTTTACACGCTCCATTGACACATGAAGCCCGCACGGCGGGCCCAAGGGTGGATAGTCGCTTGATTTTCAACGGTTTTTCACCTGGCACATCAGACTGGCCATCGGTGGCACGAGAGTTGCTTAAGTTTGAAACAAAATTAGTCTCGTCTGCACCGAAAACCCGTGCGTCGGAAGAGGGAGGAAGTTCCATGTTTCGGAACCTGTTAGGCCTGAGCCTTGCTCTTGGCATGATCCCTGCCCCGGTTGCTCAAGCTGCACCAATGGTGTGGGTCGGCACAGCTGACTACTCCGCGGGCGCCAATGGAGACGGCGCGGCCGGTGAGGTGGTCGGGCCTTTTGACGCGTACGACGCTGGGCCTGGCGTCGCGCTCACGAAGGGTGCGGTGACCGCCGGGGTGAATGATGTCGTGACCGGCTACTACCAGAGCTACATCACCGCCCACACACGGAACTCGGCCACTGTCTCCGCGCCCAACCTCGAAACATCGGGCAGCGGCACCGGCTACGAGCTGACGGTCGCTGCAATCTTCCAGGAAACGATCACCGATATCAGCGGCTCGACCGTCTCATTCGACATGACGGGCGGCAACGTTGATCTATACCTCGACGCAGACCCCGACTATGACTTTGCCAATGACACGGGCTTCGACGATACCGGTGCCATTATCAGTGGTTCCATCGTCGGCGGCGGCGGCACGTTCACGACCGGGTCATCATTCAGCTTCGGCGGTGCCCTGATCGAGATCCAGGTCACGAGCTTCGATCCGGCCGTGTTCGACCCGGACACGATCGTGGCCGGCACGTCGGTGTTCACACTGCAGATCACCCCTAACAACGCCGACTTCCTTTCATCGATCACCTCTGTTCAGACGCACGGCTACGATCCCAACAACGACCTCCTGGTCGTGGCCGACGGCAATCTGGACCTAGCCGCGGTACCGGAGCCGGTCTCCATGCTGCTCGTCGGCAGTGCCATCGTTGGCCTGGTTATGGTACGGCGGCGGCGCGGATAGTTTCGCCCGGACTACTTTACTAAAAGGCCCCGGCGGCATTGCCGCCGGGGCCTTTTTCATGCTTGCCGAGGCAAGGCCCATCCCGTTGACTCTCTGAGTGAACGCTCTCTCCGCGCTCTCCAGGGCACTCGAGCTGCCGCCCGCCACTCGCGCACCGGCCGACGGTCAACCGCAAGCGGGAGTGCTGGTACCCCTTTTCGAGCGCGACGGTGAGCTTCGCTGCCTGCTGACCAAGCGAACCCACGAGGTACCCCACCACAAGGGGCAGATCGCCTTTCCCGGAGGGCGGCTGGAGGAGCGCGACGGAGACCTCCTGACCTGCGCCCTGCGCGAAGCGTACGAGGAGGTGGGGTTGGCCCGGGAGCGGGTCCGCATCCTCGGCCAGCTCGACGATTTGGTGACCAGCAGCGGCTTCCTGGTCCGGCCATTCGTGGGCATCCTCCCGCGTCCCCAGCGGTACCACATCAACCAACGGGAGGTGGCACGTGTGATCGACGCGCCGCTGTCGCACCTCCTGGACCCACGCAACGCCACCGTGCGCACGGTCTGGGACGGGACCCATCTACGGCCAATCTACTCGATCCGCTACCGCCGACAGGAGATCTGGGGTGCGTCCGCCGCGATTCTGGTCAACCTGATGCGTGTCGCCGGCACGAGCCCGCCCGCTGCCGAGACCGCGCGCGGGGTCCACCCACCGGCCGCCGCCGAGGCGGCGGCGTCCTACGGGGCGACCACGGGGGAACGCCCCCTGGCCCAACGGGCGGCCGGGCTGCGCACCGCCCTGTGCGCCTGGTACCGGGACACCGCCCGCGACCTGCCGTGGCGCCGGACCCGCGATCCGTATGCGGTCTGGG
>JASFUG010000385.1:0-3219 GCA_050050395.1 Nitrospirota bacterium | reverse complement strand
TGCGCCTGGGGCTGTTCGTCGGCAGGCGCTACGGCCTGGGCATGCTTCCCCTGCTCTTGCCGCGGCTGCGTACCCACCTGGTGCCGTGGGTGGGACGCGGACGCACGACCCTCCCGCTCATCTCCGGCGCGGACATCGGCCGGGCATTCGCCCGGGCCGCGCTCGCCGAGGGGTTGTCCGGATACCACGCGGTGGAGGTGGTGGGCGGGGAGATCCCGACGGTGCGCCAGGTGATGGGCTTCCTGCACGACGCTTTCGGCTATCCGTTGCCCCACTTCGGCGTCCCCTTCGCCGGGGCGTATGCATTCGCCCGCCTGATGGAGGCCGTCGCGCGCCTGCTGCCGGGTGATCCCTTCCTGACGCGGAGCATCGTCTTCCTCCTGGAGGAGACCGCCGCCGACAACGGCGACGCGGAGCGCCTGCTGGGTTACCGGCCCCGGGTCTCGTGGCAAGACGCCATGCGCGACCAGGTGGCGGAGATGCGCGAGCGCGGAGGCCCGGCCATGACCATGGCCCGTCCGATCGTTCCCATCTCGGGGGCGGCATGAGCACGCGCCTGACCGCCGGCCAACCCGCGCCCGAGTTCGCGGCGATGGACAGCCGCAGGCACACCCTGGAGCTGGCGCAGCTCCGGGGTCGCCCCGTGATGCTCTCCTTCTACCGCTACGCCTCGTGTCCCCTGTGCAACCTGCGTATCCACCAGTTGCTGGCGGAGTGGCCGCGGTGGCGCGAGCAGGGGCTGGCGATGGTCGCCGTCTTCGAGTCGCCGGCCGAGCGACTTCACCGCTACCTCGACCGACACCACGCCCCGTTCCCGCTGGTCCCGGATCCTGAACGCCGCCTCTATCGCTTATACGGCGTGGCGTCGTCGTGGCGAGGTTTCTTCATCGGCATGACGCACCTGCGCGAGGTGCTCTCGGCCGTTGTCGGCCACGGCTTCCTGCCCGGTGCCATGGACGGGGAGTGGGCCATGCTCCCCGCGGATTTTCTCATCGCCCCGGACCTCACGGTGGCGGACGCCTACTACGGCAAGCACATCGGCGATCACATTCCGCTCGCGCGGATCGACGCCTTCACCCACAACCACAGAGGAGAAGAGACATGAACGACCGGTCCACTGCCACGACCTCCAGCGCCTACATCGACGCCACGCCGCCGGCCGAAGACGCGGCCCGCGTGGAGGCCGCCACCGCACCCTTCGCAGAGATGCTGGGCCGGGTCCCCGACGGCCTGCGCCTGCTGGGCGTCAGCCCTGCCCTCCTGGAAGGGTACGTGGAGAACATCCACTACTTCATGGGCCACCCGCGGCTGGGTCAGGCCCTGACCACCATGATCCGCTACCTGGTCTCCAGCGCCGGGGACTGCCGGTACTGCATCGACCTCAACGAGGGAATGCTGGTCGCGGCCGGCTTCGAGTTGGAGGCCGTGCGCCGTGCCCGTCAGGATCCGGCTCAGGCGCCCCTTCCCGAGCGGGAGCGCGCCCTGCTGACGCTGGTGCTCCATGCCGTCGCGAACCCCCACGGCATGGAGCCCACGGAGTTCGCGGCGGTGCGGGCGTTCGGATGGAGCGACCAGGACATCTTCGACGCGGTCTACCACGGCGTATTCAACCGCGCCTTCGGCAACCTGCTGGAGGCGTTCAATGTCCACCACGACGGCTCGCTTGTCTGACGCGCCGCCCGGCCCGCATCTCCGATCATGGGGTTCCCGTGCGGGTGCCCCGCGCTGCGTGGTGAGAGATGCGGGCTACTCCCCCTGCACCGGGATCTTGCGCGCGCGGGTCGGCCCGTGCTTGGGCAGGGTCAGGCGGAGGACCCCATCCTTGACCCGTGCCTCGATCCCCTCACGGGAGACCGCGTCCGAGAGGGTGAAGGTGCGGTGGTAGTCGCCCACGGTGAATTCTCGGTGGGTCTGCCTCAGTCCCTCCGTCTCGTCCTGGTCCACCCGGCCGTCGATGGTCAGGATGTTCTCCTCCAGGGTGATCTCCAGCGACTCCTTGTTCACCCCCGGCATGTCGGCGACGACGACGATGGCGTCGCCTGTCTCGTAGATGTCGGTGCGCGGTGTGTACACCGCCGGCTGAGGCGTGCGCCTGTCGGCCGCGGCCCCACCAACGCCCGTTTTCGCCATGGCCTTGGGTTCGTGCGCCATTTAGTCTCCCTTAGGAAGTCAGACCACGCCTACGCCTCGCGCACCGAGATCCGCTGCGGGCGATCCTCGCTCGAGCGTGGGATGTCGATGCGTACCATGCCGTCGCGCACCCTCGCCTTGACGTCCTCGTCGGCGACCCGGAACGGGAGCCGGACCGAGCGCGTGAACCTCCCGAAACCGCGTTCCCGACGGTGATAATGGGCCCCCGCCGGGATCTCCTCGGGTACCCTCGCCCCCTTCAAGATCACCGTGTCGTTGATCACCGACACCTCCAGCTGGTCCGCCGCGATCCCCGGCACGTGTGCGATCACCACGGCCCGCTCGTCACTGGCCCAGACGTTGATCGGGGGGTATTCGCGCGACGCCTCACCGAAGGTTCCGCTCAGCAGGCGAGACATCTCCTCTTCCGCCTCGTTGAGCGCCTCCCACGGCTCCCAGGGATGGGTATATCCGCGCCACACCATTTCATTCTCCTGGATGGATGATGGCTCGCCGCTGTAGCGAGTGATGTCTCACCGGGCCGGGTAGGCGGCCGCGCTCACGCTCTTCACCTCCCAGCAAAGCACAGGCGCTCGTGGTGTCAAGGGGCGCCGGCAAGCCGTTCACCCACGCGTGGTCGCAGCCCGTGTTCGGATGGCGATGGGCAATGCCGCTACGGAACGCAGGCCCGGGCAGGAAGGCAGGATCTACCGCCGTTGGCCTTTCCGACCGCATCCGCCTTCCCGCTCTCCGGAGATTCCCGCCTTCCTTGGCGGGAAGCCGTAGGTTCCACGTTGGCCCACGACTGCGTCAGAGGGACGATCATGGCGTGCACCCGCCGTGTTGACAGGGAGTGCTACGGTGGACGATTTTCCTACGCGTCTCGGTCACGTATCGCGGGGGGTCGCCATGGGCACGGGAAACATCGAACCAGGTCAGACGGGCGGTGGGTCGACGCAGGGCGGACTCTCGTCGGAGAAGCGCGAGGACATCTGGTCGATCCTCCTCGCCGCGGCGGTGCTGCTCGCCGCTATCGCTGCGCCGGAGCAGGTCTACCACCTGTTCAAGGAGGCGCTGTACCTCTTTTAA
>JASFUG010000384.1:0-3224 GCA_050050395.1 Nitrospirota bacterium | reverse complement strand
TCGTTCCCCCAACCTGTATCCCCCACTCCCATCCCCACCAACCATGCTCACCCTCGACCTGACCAACGCCCAGGACGTCCTCGCAGGCTCCCAGCTCTCCGCGCTGCTGGAGCGCGTGCCGGAGGTGCACCGCTGGATCGAGACCGGTGCCGACCCGCGGCCCGGTCGCAACTACCTGGGCTGGCGCGACCTCCCGCAACGTATCACCGACGCCGACCTCGCCGCTCAGGCGGCGTGCGGGGAGCGCCTGCGCGCTCTTGCGCCGATCTGCGTGGTCGCGGGGATCGGTGGCTCGTACCTCGGGGCACGGGCGACCATCGACGCCCTGCCGACCTCCGGCGGCGTGCAGATCCGCTACGCCGGCCACCACGTCGATCCCGAGGCCTTGGCCATGCTGATGGCGGAGCTGCGGGGGTCGGAATTCAGCGTCGTGGTGATCAGCAAGTCGGGCACGACCACCGAGACCGCCGTGGTCTTCCGCCTGCTACGCGACGAGCTGGTGCGCCGTCACGGCAGGAAGGGAGCGGCCCAGCGGATCGTTGCGGTCACCGACGCCTCGCGCGGCGCCCTGCGCACCCTGGCGGACCAGGAGGGTTACGAGACCTTCGTCATCCCCGACGACGTGGGTGGCCGGTTCTCGGTGCTCACCCCCGTGGGCCTGGTGCCGATCGCCGCCGCCGGCGTGGACATCGCCGGGCTGGTGGCGGGTGCACGCGCGGTGATGGAGGCGGCGGCGCCCGACCCGGAGTATTTGCCATACCGCTACGCTGCGGCCCGCACAGCCCTGTTCCACGCCGGCAAGCGGATCGAGGTCCTCGCTAGCCAGTCGGCCTTGCTGGGATCGGTCTGCGAATGGTGGCAGCAACTCTTCGGCGAGAGCGAGGGCAAGGAGGGGATGGGACTGTTTCCCGCCAAGGTGCAGTACACCACCGACCTGCACTCCCTCGGGCAATGGATGCAGGACGGGCCGCGCAGCGTCTTCGAGACCTTCCTCGCCGTGGAGCAGCCGGCCGCGGCAGTGGCGATCCCCGCCGACCCGGACGACCTCGATGGCCTCAACTACCTGGCCGGCCGTGACGTGGGGTCGGTCAATCGCGCGGCGCTGGAGGCGACACGCTTCGCGCACCTGCGGGGCGGCGTGCCGAACATGACCGTGGGTCTGGAGCGACGCGACCCCCACCACGTCGGTGCATTGTTTGCCTTCTTCGAACGGGCGGTGGCGATGGGCGGCTACCTGCTGGGTGTCGATCCCTTCACCCAGCCCGGTGTGGAGGCGTACAAGCAGGCGATGTTCGCCCTCCTCGGCAAGCCGAATGCGCGGTTCGCGGATCAGGCCCAGTGGCAGCGATATCAGGGACAGGTGGCGGCGGTGGCCTCGCTGCCGGTGGGCACGGAGGGTGCGACGTGAGGTGCCGGCTCGTCGGCCGGCGCTGCGGGCCGCGCCTCGATCAAATTTGCTGCAACCTATGTTGACCGTCTGGCTCTCGATCGAGTGATGGTCGCCGAGGGGAGACGCGAGAGGGATCGAGTGGCAGCTAGGTGTCCCCGATGCGCGTCGGTTGTAACGCTAATCGCTTGATCTTCTTGATCTTTTTGAAGGCAATTTGCCAGACTTTCATAGACGATTCGCTGGCGGGCGTTTTCGGAGTTCATTTTTTGCCGATGCTGGCTACGACTCCAGCACGAGCACAGGGAGGGTGAGATGCGGTTTGCCCTAAAATTTTTGGTCCTGTTGGTGTTCCCCATCTACCTCATGATCGGCTGGGACCGTGGTACCTTGCCGATCGTCGGGCCCGACAAGGTGGAGGCGGGGGAGACCCCAGAGTTCGCCCCGATGGTCATGGACGTGGAGGTGGGCACGGTGGAGGTCAGCACACCGAGCCGCACCCTCTCGGTCATGGGCACGGTGGAGTCCCACGAGGTGGCGAACATCGCGCCGCAGATCATGGCCAAGGTTAAGGAGGTCAAGGTCGAGGAAGGCGACGACGTCAGCCATCACCAGGTCCTGTGCGTCCTGGACGACAGCGAGGTGAACGCCAAGCTCGCCGAGGCCAAGGCCGCGGTGCGCAGCGTCTCCAAGGCGATGGAGGTGGCGCAGGCGGGCAAGATGGCCGCCGAGGCCAACCTGAAGGCGGCGACGGCCCACCACGAGCGTTTCAATCGCCTGTTCTCCGAGGGCTCCTTTACCCAGAAGGAGCTCGATGACGTGAACGCGGCGTACGAAGCGGCGAAGGCCGGGGTGCTCCAGGCCGATGCCCAGATCGCGGCCCTGGAGGCGCAGCGTAAGCAGGCCCAGGCGGGCTTGCGTACCGCCGAGATCTACCAGGACTACGCGGTGATCAAGGCGCCGTTCGACGGCCGCATCGTGCGCAAGATGGTGGACGTCGGCAACCTCGCCGCGCCGGGCCATCCGCTGTTCGTCATCGAGCAGCGCGACTACCGGTTTTCGGTGCCTGTCGAGGAGACGGTGAGCGTCCAGAAGGGGCAGCCCGTAAACGTCGAGGTCGACGCCATCGGCTGGGCGGACCAGCTCAGCGTGAGCGAGATGGTACCGTCGGTGGATCCGATGAGCCGCACCTACACCGTGCGGGTGAATGTCCCGGATGTCCCCGGCTTGAAGGCCGGCATGTTTGGCCGCGCTACATTCGCCGTCGGCCAGGGCGCTGAATCGATCTACATCCCGGCGGGCGCGGTCAAGCGGTGGTACCAGTTCACCGGCGTCTACGTGGTGGGTGACGACAGCAAGGCCCACCTGCGCTTCGTGCGGCTCGGGCGCAGCGTGGACAGCCGGGTCGAGGTCATTGCCGGCCTCAAGCCCGGGGAGCGCATCGCGCTCAACAAGCTCGATGAGGTGGCCGACGGCAGCCCGATCATGGAAGGGTTCTAGGTCATGGTGAACTACAAGACCGACGACACCTTCCTCGGACGGGTTGTCTCGTACTTCACCACCAGCAAGCTGACGCCGCTGTTCGTCGGCGCCACGCTGGTGCTCGGGCTGTTCGCGGTCTTCATCACCCCGAAGGAGGAGGACCCGCAGATCGTCGTGCCGATGGTCGACATCATCGTGCCGGTGCCGGGCGCATCTGCGAAGGAGATCGAGGCCCAGATCATCAAGCCCCTGGAACGCATCGTCTGGGAGATCGACGACTTCCCGGTGGAGTTCCTGTACTCCATGTGCAAGCCCGGCTTCGCGATCGTTACCGCGCGCTTCTACGTCAATTCCG
>JASFUG010000383.1:0-3233 GCA_050050395.1 Nitrospirota bacterium | reverse complement strand
CCAGTTCACCGGCCCCGGCGATTTGCGAGAATGGCTGCGCGCCGCCGGCTACGACGTCCCCGATGCCGAGCCGCCGTCCACAAACGCCTGAGGAAGGCAGGAAGCCAGGAAGGTAGAATCTCGTCCTTTCACCACAGAGACACGGAGAGCACGGAGATCCCCGCCTTGACCGATGACGGACGGCACGTAGGGCGGGCTCTGCCCGGCATGCCGGGCCTGGCCCGAACTACGAATAAGGATCTTCTTCAAACCGCGAAGTTCACGAAGCCCACGAAGACGAGGGCCATGCAGTCGGTGTTCCGGCCCGGCGCGCGAACGACAATTGACGCTGTGCCGACTGGGCGAGAGCCAGCTCGACGACCGCCGGGCGCGGCGTCTCTCGCGAAGCCGTACTCTCTGTGGCCTCTCTGCCCTCGGTGGCCAGAAGACCCGATAAACCTCTTTGCCACAAAGATCACAGAGGATCGGCACAGCGCTCTTTCTGGCGGGCATGGCGACCATTTGTAGGGCCGGTTTCAACCGGCCGAGGCCGTGCTCTCAAGATGTCTCGGCGTCCGGCGGGCTGAAGCCCGCCCTACAGACGGTGGCATTTCCAGAGCCAGTCGCTATTTCCGCTGATCCTCACAGAGGACATGGAGAACGGCGTACAATATCCGTGTGCTCCGCGCCTCTGTGGTGAAATTCCCTGATTCTTGAGAACCGCCTCACCATGATCCTTGCCCGGCCGCCCCTTCCCGACGAGACCCACCTCCTCCAGGCGAAGTACAACCTCACCGCCTGGGTCTATGACCTCCTCGACTACCCGTGGGAGCGGCGCTACCGGCAGTGGCGGCCGCAATACCTCGGCGACGTGCGCGGCGAGGTGCTGGAGGCGGGCGTCGGCACCGGCCGCAATCTCGCCCACTACCACCCTAGCGTCCGCCTCACCGCCGTCGACCTGAGCCCCGCCATGCTGCGCAAGGCCCGCGGCCGGGCGGCGAAGGCCGCGTGTCGCGTCGACTTCGTCGCGGGCGACGTCACCCGCATGGACGGCGTGGCGGAGAACGGCTACGACTGGCTGGTCTCCACCTTCCTCTGCTGCGTCATGCCGGATGCCCTGCAACCCCTAGCACTGAGCCAGTTTCGCCGCGTCCTCAAGCCCGGCGGCCGCTTCCGCATCCTGGAGATCCTCTACTCCAAGAACCCGCGCATCCGCCGGCGCCAGGAGCGCCTTGCCCGATTCGTGGAGACGGTGTACGGCGCGCGCTTCGACCGCTCCACCCTGCGCTTCCTGGACGAGACCCCCTGCCTGAGGATCACCCGGACCACCTACCTGAAGGACGACACCTACTTGCTCATCGACGGCGTCTGCGCCAAGCCGGTGCAGCAGGTGCAGCAGCCGTCGTGATGACGCCGCGCCCTGCCCTCCCGGCCTACCTCACCACGCCCGGCTGGGAGAGCCATTCCGGCCTGGTCCACGGCTTCTTCGGCCGCGGCGAGGACGGCGCGCAGGGCGACACGGAGATCCAGGTCGCCCTCGGGGTGGCGGTGACCACGGACCTGCACCTCCCCCGCCAGGTCCACGGCGCGACCATCCTGACGGTCCGTGAGGACAGCGGTCCGCGCCTCGGCGACGGGGACGCCGTGATCACCGATCGCCCGGGTGTGCTGATCGGTGTCGCCACCGCCGACTGCGTCCCGATCCTGGTTATCGCCCCGGCCGCCCGCGTCTGCGCCGCCATCCACGCCGGCTGGCGCGGCACCGCGGCCGAAATCACCCGCAAGACCGTCGCCGCCCTCGCCGACCGCTTCCGCCTCCAGCCCCGCGACCTCCACGCCGCCATCGGCCCCGCCATCTGCGGCCCGTGCTACGAGGTGGGTGACGAGGTAGTCGATGCCCTCACCGCCGCCCTCGGCGCCCACGCCGCGTGCGGCATCACCCACCCCAACGGCGCCCGTCCCCACGCCGACCTGCGCACCATCAACCGCGCCCTCCTCATCGCCGCCGGCCTCTCCCCCGACCGCGTCCACCTCGTCGGCGCCTGCACCGCCTGCGATTCCGCCTTTCCCTGCCACTCCTACCGCCGCGACGCCCAAGCCGCCGGCCGGCAGCTATCGGTCATCGGCTGGCTACCAAACGCCGGCTGAAACCGGGAACAGCACAACGCAAAGGCGCGAAGGCGCGAACGGATCTGTGCTGGTGACAACCATCGCCTGATTTCCCACCGTGTCTAACGCCTCGAGCGCCGCAAGAGCTAAGGTGCGCTCCGCGCAAGTTTAAGTGGTCTTAACCGCAAACGGACGCAAACGGGAACTGCAATGAACGCATATCCATCGTGCCACGGCCTCACGTCGTCGTGCCCTTCGGGAGCCTCGTGGTTAGACAACCTACGCCGCGAGCCGGATATGGGCCTCGATTTCGTCCCAGACAACCTCGACCTTGCCGCCCTCGGTGCGACCGATCAGGTCCAACTCCTCCAGCGTCTTCACGTCTCCATGGACGTTCTTGTAGTCCCGCCGGAGCCCCTGGGCGAGGCCGTAGACGGTCATCTGGCCGTGCTGCCGGAGGTAGGAGAGGAGCTCCCAGCGGCGCGGGGTGAGGGTGCGGAGCAGGGTCTCCAGGGTCTCGAAGCCCACCGCGTGGTAGGGCTCGACGGCGTCCCCACTTGCCACTCGTTCCCAGGTTTCGACAAACCGCTCCCCGAGCGCGTCAAGCGAGAGGAGGTCTACATGGATCACCTTCTTGCCGGCCATGTCACTCACCTCGCGCCTTTCTCACATCGGCGAAGAAATCCGCCACCAACTGGCGTACCGAGACGAAGCGGTAGGGCCGCTCTCGACCGCCGCTGTGCCGGTGGTCTCCCTTGCCGCGTTCGTTGTCATATGCCACCAGACGCTCACCTCCCTTTCCGTAATAGAGCCGATATTTCATCCCGTGCCCGCCCGTGTCTCCGGTCTTGGGTAACTGCCAGATCACCATCTCGATAATCGCCCCATCTTGAAGACGCTCCTTGATATGGAGGACCTCTCGCGCCTTCATATGGTCGACTAAACCATAGGATGACTATAGGGTCAACGACACCATACCCGAGAAGAACCCTCGCCTGGTCCCGAGGGCGCCACCGCCGCGACGGCTGACTAGCGGCGCAAACCCTTTGTGATCGGGGAGGACTCTGATCCCCCGAGGTGAATCGAGGATGACCGATCTACTGCCCGCGTGGCCGATGCTGTCAGCGTTCCTGGTGGCGAGTCTG
>JASFUG010000382.1:0-3236 GCA_050050395.1 Nitrospirota bacterium | reverse complement strand
GGGCGAAAGCCGCGGGCCAACAGCGACTCCCCACCACCTACCGCTACCGCGCCCGTCTTCGACTCTACCCATGAATCTGCTGCGATCGCGCAACCGTCCGCATCTCCTGGCCGTGTCCTCGTCCGAGTCCTCGACAGGCCGCAAGCCTGCCTGCGGCCTCGCACTTGCGGGCCAGCCAGGATCTACGCGCGTTTGCACGCTCTCGCGAAGCTCCCTGGTGAGAAGTGCGGGTTAGCAGAGGTCGAGGGCGTCCACCACCATGCGGATGTCGGCCGAGTCCTTGCCCGATTGACGGACGTGGGGGATCTCGATCCGCTCGAAGGCGGCCTCGTGCATGGCCGCCTTGAGTTCCTTGTAGCGGTCCCAGTCGCATGGCCTTCTTGACCACGATGTGGCGTTTGAGCAGCAGCCGCTCCAGCACTTTCTGGATGTCGAAGGCGGTCGTTGGCGTCCCGCACCCCGAGGGCGACATTCTCGAAGTCGCATTACAGGGCCATGTTGTGGGTCTCGGCGTTGGCGTTCATGGCGACGGACTCTGTGGGGCGAGGTAGTCCCGCAGGGTCACGATTGCGATCCCCTGGAAGGACTGCTGCTCCAGCATCGCCCGGTCGCCGGTGACGATGGTGTCGGCGCGGCCGGCAACCGCACACTCCAGCACCCGGTTGTCCGGGCCGTCGGCCAGCAGGCTGATCTCCTCGCTCGGCGCCACCAGCTCCGCGATCTCCGCCAGGAACAGGGCGACCCGTGAGAGCTGCTCACCGTCTCCGCTAAATTTATCCGCCAGCACCGAAAGGAGCTCGTCGAGGAGGGGTCTGGAGCAGATCAGTTGGTCTCTCCCCGCGATCACCCGTTCCACGGCGTCCGCGGCCCGGCCACCGATCACCAGGGCGGAGATCAGGACGTTGGTGTCGAAGACCACCCTCACTTCGCGAGGTACCGCGCGAGCTGTTCCTCGGTGACGATGCCTCTTTCCACCGCCTCGCCGCGCCAGTACCCGTGAATGTCCGCTAGCTCTCGCCGGAGCCGGGTGGCACGGGCGAGACGCAACGCGTCCTGAACCACCGCACTCACGCTCTTCCCCTCGGCTTCGGCAATCTCCTCCACCTCCCTGGCCAGATCAGGGGGCAGCGAGATGGTCTTCTTGACGGCGCTTCCCATGACGATTCTCCGGGCAAAGTATGAAAAAATCATACCAGCTCGCCCTGGGGTCGGCCAAGAAGCCACCCCGCTCAGCCCACCCGCGCGATTGTCGCGCTTGGTCCAGCCGGGGGGTCGTTGTCGGATTTGCTACATGGGGCGTAAGGCCCATGTAGTTGGAAACAAAGGGGCTGGTCCCTGGCGCGGGGTGTGTTGGGGTGGGCGGCAATGGTTCTGTGTTTGCCGCCCATGTCGCTGAGTTGTCGTCGCTGCGTCGCTGTCGCTGTCCAGCGGGAGCTGGGCCGTGCCTGAGGCGGTGCGCCGGATGGGCGCTGTCGGTGAGCCCACTGACGTCGAGTCAGACGTTGGGGCGTCGCCCTCGTTTCTCGGCATCGATCGGGCGATCCCGATGATGCACGGCTCCCAGGGGTGCACCGCGTTCGGCAGGATCTTCTTCGTGCGCCACTGGCGACCCGATCCCTCTGCAGACCACGGTAATGGATCAGGTGACCACGGCCATGGGGTCGGACGCGAGCGTGGTGGAGGCGCTAGACCCGCATCACTCACGCTGAATCTGCTGCGCCCGCGCAACCGCCCGCATTCCCGCTTCCGCGGGAATGACGGGGCCGGGTCTTCGTCCGAGCCCTCGACAGACCACAAGCCTGCCTGCGGGCTCGGACTCGCGGGCCGGCCAGGATCTACGCGCGTTTGTGCCGCCTCGCAACGATCCCGGGTGAGCGATGCGGGTCGACACCCTGTGTGAGAAGGCGCGGCCGCGGCTCATCGGCGTGCCGACCACCGGGCTGTCCGAGACCCACGGGAGCGACGTCTCCATGGTGTTGAAGCAGTTCCGCGTGAAGCCCCCGGAGCATGCCGGGATCGCCGTGGTGCCGGTGGCCAACCCCGACTACTGCGGCTGCCTGGAGAGCGGCTACGCGACGGCGGTGAAGGAGATGATCCACTGCCTGGTGCCCGCGTCCGGTGCGCCCACCGCCTTAGCGACGGACGATCGCGCGACCGTCTAGCCGCGCCGTTGGGCTGCGCGCTAGGGCGTCGCGACACGCACCGTGGTTTCGGTGACCACGACGAACCGCTCGGACAACTGGCCGGAATAGCTGGCGAGGAGCCGCCGTAGTGCATCGATCTTGCGGGCGGCGCGTTCGTCTTCGAGGCGGAGCAGGATGATGCCGCGGTGCGGCGATCGGTCACGAAAGATCCGTTCGCCGAAGTCCTTGTCGTTGGTAATCAGGATGCGCGGCTCCTGGTGTGCCTAGCGCAAGATGTCCGCGTCGGTGAGGCCACGTGCCTCGTCGTAAACGGAGAAGACGTCGTGTCCCTCGCCCCGTAGCCAGCGTGCCACGGTGGGGCCAGTGCACTCGTCCACGATAAACCGCATTCAGGCGGTCTCGGTGCGCAGGGGCATGAAGGAGGTGCTCTCCAGGGACTTGGTCGCGAAGAGCAGGCACGCCTGGACGTCTTCGACCGTGAGTCCCAGGTATTCCGCGAGGATCTCGTCGGTCGCGGTGCCGTGCGCGAGCAGGCCGAGGACGTACTCCACCGTCAGGCGAGTTCCCCGGATGACCGGTTTACCGACCATCACTTCGGGATTGATCTCGATGCGCTCCAATAGCTCGTGTTCGGTCACAGGATCGTCCTCCGTCTCACCGTGCGGCAATGACTCCCTCCATCATAGGTCCTGATGGGTATCGGTGCGACCGGACCCGCACGGTACTCGCTCTTTTGCGGGCATGTGGCCAGCGGGAGGGTGAGGGAGTCGCTGGCGTTTCTCGGCATCGATCGGTCGATCGCGAGGATGCACGGGTCGACGCCCGCGTTGTTCGGTGGACTTCGTCGCGGCCGGGGTCGTGCCTAGGCCTGCACCTGCGCTTCACGGGAGGACGGGTGGTCATCGGGCGGATGCAACGCTTTCCGCCGCAGTAGGGCTGGCTCGGGTCGCCACACGAGACGGTGCCTCTGAAGTGGCTGGGAGCGATGCACACTCGGTCCTCCCGGTTCGAGCCCGGGGAGGGCGTCATTCTTGCAGTGCCAGCCCTTTGATGATGTAGCCGCCGGATCTTTCGTCCCACTCCACGTCCAGG
>JASFUG010000381.1:0-3238 GCA_050050395.1 Nitrospirota bacterium | reverse complement strand
ACCTCGCCCCCTTTGCCGTGGACCGCCCGGCGCCAGTGGACCACCCCCTTGGTCTGCCGGCCGCCGCTCCGTAGACGAGGCGCACATTTCGTCCACGAAACCGGGTTGGTGACCGTCCTCCAAGGAAGGCAGGAAACCAGGAGACAATGAAGGGCGGCGGTTGCCTTCCTGCCTTCCTGGATTCCTAAGCGGCTCCTGCGACTCGAAGGCCGCCATGCTGCCGGCTCAGCGAGGCTACAAGTGGCAGATTCCTTCTCGCCCGGCCATGACGGCAGCACAATCCAAATTGCTCGCGGCCGCAAGCATTGCGGACATTGTGGGGCTCAATTATCATGTATAGCAACTACATAGGCGACAAATGACTGCTCTACGTCGCAATTTTTTGCATAAATTTGCAACATATTGCGCTTAACAGCAATCCATGAAACTGGCTTCATCCATCGTTGCGCCGCTCCTTGAAGAGATCCTCCAGGCCGCCAAGGCCCAGGGGCTCGATCAGAAGACCCTCGCCGCCCGTGCCGGGCTGTCGGCCCCTACCCTGTCGCGGATGAAGGGCCAGGAGGACGTCGCCCTCTCCACCCTCGTGCGCCTGGCATCGGCGGTCGGGCTGCGCCTCACCCTGACGGCGGACGACAGCTACGTATCTGACGTCGAGCGAGGGGAGCTGTTCTGATGCCTGACTACCAGGCCGTTGTTTGGACCCGCGTCGCCGGCGAGCCGGTCAAGATGGGCTCGCTCTACGTCACCGAGAGCGAGGCGCGGTTCCAGTACACGGCGGAGTTCCCTAAGACGGCGCTGCCCGGCCTCAGCCTGGTCTACCCGCCTGCGGTCTACGGCACCCGACCTGTCGTCTTCCGGCGGCCACGCCAGCTCCATCCGCGCCTGCGCGCCCTGATCCCGCCTCCCGGCGAGCACAATTTCCAGCGCAGGCTGCTCCTGGCGCACCTCCGGGCACAGGGGGCTGCATGCGACGACCCGTTCGCCGAGGACTGGGCCCTCCTCACCCTCGCGGGCCACGGTGGCGTCGGTCACGTGGACTGCTTCGCCGACGACGACGCGGCCCGCGCGTGGTACGGGGATACGCGGCCCGCGCCCCTGGTGGAGGTCGGCGAACGCATGGGGGCCGCTCTGCGGGACCTGATCGCCTGGCTCGACGCGGACGCCGCCGCACTGCTCCAGACCCTCGGGCCAACGCCCTCAGTGGGCGGCGCCGTGCCCAAGCTCTTGGTGGCCATTCCGCGCGCGGGGTGGACCGGCCAGGTCTCGGCCCCGACCAAGGGGCCCGACCCGAGCCGCATCGACGTCGTCCTGAAGCTGGAGCGGAGCCAGGCGTATCCCGGCCTCGTCGAGTTGGAGGCGATGGCCCTGGAGGTCCACGCGGCCGCCGGCTTTGCCGTGCCCCGTCACTGGCGCTGCGAGGTGGCCGGGTTGCCGGCCCTCGCGGTGGAGCGCTCCGACAGGGATGCAGAGGGCCGACCCATACCCTTCGAGAGCTGGTTCGCCATCCTCGCCGCGGGTGCCGGCGACATCACCACCCCGTACGACGGCTCCCTGGACCGCATCGGCCGGGCGATCGACACACCGGCGATCACCCTGGTGGGGGATCGTCGGGAGGCCAAGCGCCACCTCTTCCGCCGCCTGCTTGTGGCCCTGCTCACCGGCAACGGCGACCTCCATCTGGAGAACCTCGCGGTCCTCGGCAGCGGCGATGCCGCCGGATTCTCGCCGGTCTTCGACCCCACCCCGATGCGCGCCTATTCCCTCCACGACATGGTCACGCCCTTGCCGTTCGGCGATTACGGGCAGCTCCCTGATGGCGTCGAGACCCCGGTCGGGCTGACCGATGCCGTCGCGCGCTTCGCCCGCGCCCTGGGGATCCGGCGCGACGAAGCGGCAGAGCTGGTGCGCGGCGCCCGCGCCGCCACCGACGACTACGTGGAGCGGGTGCACGCCCTCACCACCCTGCCCGAGCCGCACAAGCGGCGACTGGAGCAGATCTGCCTGGACATGCGCCGGCGGCTCGCGGACGCGGCCGACTGAAGTCGGCCCCACACCGGCCCCGCGTGTAGGGCGGGTTTCAACCCGCCAGGTGAGTGAGAGGGCCCTGTCAGCTCGCTCGTCGTCCGCGCACCCTCTGAAGCCGATCCAAGGCCCGGGGGAGGCACCCTTGGGCGCGAATGGATTTCTCAGAGCGTGGCGATCATGTAATTAACGGCTCCGAACCGGAGGCAGACCGATGGATATCGATGTCCACTTCAAGGGGAAGACCCTCCCCATCAAGCTGAACGACCCGCACCGCATGGACACGACGGCGGTGGTCAGCGAGATCGAGGCGTTCCTCGATGGCGACGCGGGCAGTCCGGCAGCAATGTACCTGGCCGAGCTCCTGCCGCGGATGGTGCGCGGGGTCGCCGGGTGTGAGGGTGGCTGCCCGTCCAACGCCAGGTCCCTGGTCCGCGCCGGCTTCCGCGACTACCACCTAGACTACGTGGAGGGCGGCATTCTCACCGCCGCCCGCGAGGTAGCACCGGGGGAACGGCTGGTGATCAAGATCTTCCCGGAGTTCTAAGCCAAACAAACGGGTCGCCCCGAAGGGGCATCCGTGAATCGCCCTCCCACCGGGAGGGGGCCTGGGGGAGGGGGTGGGGCATTCGCACTTCGCCAGTTCCGAGCATCCCCCCCGGCCTTCCCCCGGAGGGGGAGGGTGGCCGACTCCTCCGGTGGGCGAGAAGGTGAGTCAGAAGTCGAGGTCGAGGACCAAAGCGCCGTTGCGGACACCGACCCCCTTCAGCATCCGCAGCTGCGGGGCCTGGCGCAGCGTCTCCTCATCGAGGCGGTAGAGGACGATCACTGGCAACTGATCCTGCATAAGGACCTCCACGGCGCTCTCGACCAGCGCCGCGAACGGGCCCTCCATGCCGTCAATGGCCAGGGACGACACCCGTGGCTCGCGCAGGTGAAACTCGTGGCGCGTCGGGTCGTACGCGATCTCGCCGTCGATGACACCGTTACCGGTGAGCGGCGGCTGGTCCGGCATCGCCGCCTTCACGTTGGTCGCCAGACCGATGCGTCGCGAGCCGGGTCGCAGGAGCACCCGCGGATTGCTCAGGGTGACCGCGCCGACCGCGTTCTCCCGGGTAATCGGGAAGGCCGCCTCCACGGCCTTCTGCAGGGCGGGGCCGCCGACCGTGACCGTGTAGCCGTAGGCACGCGGAACGGTCAGGGCAACGGAGGTCAC
>JASFUG010000380.1:0-3245 GCA_050050395.1 Nitrospirota bacterium | reverse complement strand
GGCGCCAAACTACCGCGCATGGCCCACTCTCTACGCGGCACGGACGAGCTGCCTAATGATTTGGTCGCGCATCTCGGAACGCAGGGCGGCCTCGGTGACGAGATCGACCGGTGCGCCCAGGATCTCGGTCAGGCGGCGGCGGACCCGAGCGAAGTGGAAGAGGCCCACCGGGCGATCGAAGGTCACCAAGAGGTCGACGTCACTGTCGGGCGACGCCTGATCCCGCGCGACCGAGCCGAAGAGCGCGAGGGATTTCACCCCGAGCGCGGTCAGCTCGGCACGATGGCCCGAGAGTCGATCAAGGACCCCTTGGCGCTGCATCTTGTACTCCTCGGACGCGCCAGCTTCTCAGCGAAGGCCAGCGCTCTTCTTTCGAAAAGCCTACCTCTCACTGGAGCCGGCTACCAAGCATCTCTTGGCCAGCACCACTCCAGCCTTCCTTAGAGGACTTCTCCGGATGGGTTCGCCGCCTCCTGCCAGAGGCGGTCGCCGGAGCGGCGCCAGATGGCGGCGACCAGGGAGCCGATGAGGCAGTGGCAGAGGGAGGAGATGGCCGACGGGATCGCCACCAGGGGGGAGGTGAAGTTCTGGCGCGCCAGCACTACACCGAGGCCGGAGTTCTGCATGCCCACCTCGATGGAGATGGTGCGCGCCGCGATCGCCCCGCGCCCCTGGGCGCGGGTGATCCAGTAGCCCAGGGCGAAGCCGCAGGCGTGGAGGGTGAGGACCGACAGCAGCAGCGGCGACCCGGCCCCGAGGATGGTCTCGCGGCCGGCGCCGATGATGGAGGCGACGATCAGGGTGATCATGATGACCGCCACCAGGGGCGCCACCGGCAGGACCCGCTGGGTGGTGCGCGGGGCGAACCGGTTGAGGAGGACGCCGGCGGTCACCGGCAGGATCACCACCTGCACCGTGGAGACGAAGAGGCCGAGGGTATCGACCGCCACCCGGCTCCCCACCAGCAGGGTGGTGAGGGTCGGGGTCATGAGGGCCGCCAGGAGGGTAGAACAGGCGGTCATGGTGACGGACAGGGCGACGTTCGCCCGGGCGAGGAAGGCGATGACGTTCGAGGCGGTGCCGCCCGGGCAGCACGAGACCAGGGCCAGCCCCACGGCGAACTCGGTAGGCAGGCCGTAGAGGTAACCGAGACTCCAACCCAGGGCCGGCATCACCGTGTACTGGAGGGTGACCCCGAGGAGGACCTGCAGCGGGTAGCGCACCACGCCGCGGAAGTCCTCGGCGCGCAGGGTGAGCCCCATGCCGAGCATGATCACCCCGAGCCCCACGGTGATCAGGGGTCCCTTGAACCAGGTGAACAGGGGTGGGTGGATCAGGGCCGCGATGGAGGCGAGCAACACCCACAGGGGAAAGGCAGCAGTGAGGCGGGCGAGGATTTTCATAGCTTGGCTGCGACGGTCACTCATCTTGCGGCGCCAGACTGAGCGGCTCAACATCGTGTCGCCCCGGGTTGGGGATTGGGGGATGGGGGATGCGGGGATGGACGCCGGCCCTGCGGGCCGGCGCGAGTGATTCGTCTTCTTCCTTCCCGCCAGCCCGCACCCCCCAACCTCCATCCCCCAATGGAACAGTCCATCGCCGATTTTCTCGCCTACCTGGTGCGCGAGCGTGGCGCGTCGCCGCACACGGTGCAGGCGTACGGCACCGACCTGCGGCAATTCCTGGGCCACCTCCAGCGGGCGACCGGGGCGGTCGATGGCGGACCGCCGGGCGGGGTCGACCATCGCACCGTGCGCCGCTTCCTGGCGGAGCTGGCGGGTGACGGTGTCGGTGCGAGCTCCCGCGCCCGCAAGCTCGCCACCCTGCGCTCCTTGTTCCGATTCCTGGTGCGGGAAGGACGGGTGGAGGCCAACCCGGCGCGGCTGGTGGCGGCACCGCGAGTATCCAAGAACCTGCCGCGGGTCCTGACCATCGACGAGGTCCTGCGTCTCCTCTCCGTGCCCAGCCCCGATACTCCCACGGGACGGCGCGACCGCGCCCTGCTGGAGACCTTCTACGGCTGCGGCCTGCGCATCGCCGAGATCGCAGGCCTCAACGAAGGCGATCTACAGGCGGACGCCACCCTCGTGCGCGTACGAGGCAAGGGCAACAAGGAGCGCATCGTCCCCATCGTCCACCGCGCGCGCCTCGCCCTGGTGGCCTACCTGGCCGATCCCGATCGTCCCCTGCCGGTACCGGAGACGGGCGGCCGGCCCTTGTTCCTAACCCCTGGCGGGGACCGCTTCACCCCGCGCCGACTGCACGACGTGGTCAAGGGGCTGCTGCGCGCCGCCGGCCTGCCCTCCTCCACCTCGGCCCACGCCCTGCGCCACACCTACGCCACCCACCTCCTGGAGGGCGGGGCGGACCTGCGCTCCATCCAAGAGCTCCTCGGCCACGCATCTCTCTCCACCACCCAGCGCTACACCCACGTCGACCTGCAGAAGATGCTCGACGCCTACGACCGCGCCCACCCGCGGGCGAAATAGCCCTGAGCGAGTGGCCATCGTCGGTGGCGACTCGAACCTGCGCAGAGGATGTCGATGAGGTGCATGCCGCCACTGCGCTGGCCCCGCCGATGGTGATCAAGACCCATGAGCGACCTCTACCCGTGGAACGACATGGTGCGCAGGGTCGGACCACGGCCAGGGCGACCCGGGCATTGGGCACGGCGTCTCGCCTGGCTGATCGCCGGCCTCCTTGTCGTCGCCGGCTGTTCCAGATCGCAGGACTCCGGGCATCGAATGCTGATCCTGGGGATCGACGGAATGGACCCGGTCCTGCTCCGGCAATTCATGGAGGACGGGACCGCTCCGAACCTACGGCGCCTCGCCGAGGAGGGAAGCTTCCGCCCCCTCGGGACCAGCGTCCCGCCCCAGAGTCCGGTGGCCTGGTCGTGCTTCATCACCGGCCTCGACCCGGGCGGGCACGGCATCTTCGACTTCATCCACCGGACGCCCGCCGACTACCTGCCCTACCTGTCGACGACCCGCACCCACGAGCCGACCCGCAAGCTCCAGGTGGGGAAGTGGCAGATCCCGCTAGGCTCCGGTTCCGTCGAGCTGCTGCGCGACGGCCAGGCGTTCTGGGAGCGACTGACCGACGCCGGGGTCGAGACAACGGTGGTGAAGGTCCCGGCCAACTACCCCCCCGTCCCCAGCAAGGCGCGAACCCTGTCGGGGATGGGTACCCCTGACATCCTCGGGACCTACGGCACCTTCTCCTATTACACCGACCAGCCTCCC
>JASFUG010000379.1:0-3262 GCA_050050395.1 Nitrospirota bacterium | reverse complement strand
CTCAGTGGCGGAGAACCGAATGCGGCACAGGCGCCAGCGGCAGTGGTCGTCATGGGGAATTGTCGTCTCCCTGGGCATCGCTGTGTCGACCATGCTGGCGGCGATGCCGGTCGACGCCGCCAACGGCTGGTCGAGTGCCGTTGGGACCCCGCAATTGGTCTTCGGTGTCAAGGCGGAAGGTTCCGTTTCCGCGCCGATGCTGGTCGTAAGTCTCGCGGGCGCGGACGGGAGTCCGATGGATTTCTACCTGGCCCTCCCGGAAACGGTCGCCGCAGAGGTGAGCCGTCACATCGTCCGCCACGCATTCAACGATGAGGCCGTGGAAGACGCTCGCATGCGGGCGCTGGCGGCGCTGGCGGCCCTCACGGAGGAGGACGTGATCGAGATGCTCGCCCCCTTGAGCCATCACAGTAACCTCCAGTCGTACCTGAGGAACCTAAAGTTCGCCCTGGCACGGGTGGTGCGCGAGGCGTCCAACCCCTCTGGGGCGGAGGTGGTGGCGTATTATCGGGTCAACGGCTCTGGACTGCGCTTTCTCACCGGGCTCCGCATCGGCAAGAAGGAGTTCGAATTCACGCCGATCGACTCCGAATCCCGGCTCTTTTCCTCGCTCTTCGCCCAAGGCGGATAGTCGCGGGGAGGGGGCGCGGCCGCTCACCCGTATAGCTCGTCAACCATCGTCGCGAGCCGTTGGGAACGGCCATGCATGCCGAACCGTTCCGAGGGCCCATCTCGCCAGCGGTCGGGCGTGGACGGCGCCATGGCATCGGAACCCGACTCGGGCCATGGATGGCAGCCGCTGGGGCTGGTATACGCACCTGAACCGTGATCCATGACAGCGGTCGCCGATCCGCGGTTGCCAGGAGAGGCGGGTAGCTGGGTGGGTCCAGCAGGGTCTCGGGGAGAAATGCCGGCGAGTTTGCGACGCGTCTGCGGCCTGGTGCTGGCGGTGCTGCTGGGTGGCATCGCACCCACCACGTGCGGTATCGCGGCGGCACTCGAGCTGCGCGCGGTACGGCCCGATGCCATGCCGCTGGTGCTGGCTGTCGACGAATGCGCGGGGACCGCCGGACACGCCATCGACTACCCCCTGCGAGTGGCTGTCGTCGATCACGAGGGCGCGCCGGCTCCCGGTGTCGAGGTCCGATTCGAGGCCCTGGGTGACAATGCCGCACGATGGCCGCCGCGGCTCATGGCGGTGAGTGGCCCGGACGGGGTGGCAGAGGCGCGGCCGACTCTCGGTCTCCAGCCGGGGCAGTTCTTCGTACAGGCGTCGGCCGACGGCGTCGATGAGCCGGTGCTGTGGGCGATCACCAGTCGATCGCCGGCATGGGTGTTGCATCTGCTCATCGGCATGCTGGGTGGGATCGGGCTGTTCATCTTCGGGCTGGAGCAGATGACCCGCGCACTGCAGCGCGCCGCCGGTGACCGTCTGCGTACCTGGCTAGAGCGTCTCACCCGGAATCCGCTCCTTGGCGCGGTGGTGGGCGCGGGGCTGACCGCCGCCGTGCAGTCGAGCTCCGTGACCACGGTGATGGTCGTGGGGCTGGTGCAGGCGGAGGTGATGACCCTGGCGCAGGCGGTGGGGGTGATCTTCGGGGCGAACGTCGGCACCACGGTGACCACCCAGATCATCGCTTTCCGGATCCAGCATCTCGGGCTGTTGTTCGTCGCCGGTGGCGTGCCGCTGATGCTTGCCGCACGCCGGGAGCGGCTACGCCAGCTCGGGGCGATGTTGTTCGGCCTGGGCCTCCTGTTTTTCGGGATGGAGCTGATGGGTGGTGCGACGCAACCCCTGCGCACCTTTCCACCATTCCTTCAGGCGCTCGCGTCGTTGTCGCAGCCCCTTCGCGCGATCATCGTCGGGGCGGTGATCACCGCGCTCGTGCAGTCGTCGGCGGCGGTGACGGGCATCGTGATCGTCATCGCCGCCCAGGGAGTGCTTCCTTTAGAGGCGGCGATCGGCGTCGTCCTCGGCACCAACATCGGGACCTGCGTCACGGTTGGGATCGCTGCCGTGGGCAAGTCGCGGGAGGCGGTACGTGCGGCCCTCGCGCACGTGTTGTTCAACGTCGTCGGCGTGACCGTGCTCATCTGGTTTGTTCCGCAGTTTGCAACGGCGGTCCAGTGGCTTAGCCTCGCAGACGGTGGACTGTCCTCCCTGCCGCGTGAGGTGGCCAACGCGCATACCTTGTTCAACATCGTGGTCGTGGCGTTCTTCTTACCCGTCGCCGGCCCCTTTGCGAGGGCCCTGCAGTGGCTGGTACCGGATCGGAAGGAGGAGCCGCTATTCCAGGTCCGGTATCTGGATGAGCAGTATCTCGACAGCCCATCGCAGGCGCTCGCCGCGGTACGTCAGGAAGCACGGCGCATGGCCGCGACCATCGACGTCATGCTGGCCCGGATGCCGGGTGCCCTATTCCACGGTGATACCGAGGCGATGCGCGACATCGCCGCTCAGGACGATCTCATCGATTTCCTGGACCACGCAATCATCGACTACCTGCGCCTGATCTCCGGGCGGGACCTGGGGTCGCAGCAGGCCGCGGAGGTGCTCGACGCGATCCGGGTCATCAACGAGATCGAGCACATCGGTGACGTGATCGAGGTCGACGTCGGCCACCTCGTTCACCGCATGCGCCACGTGGTGGCCGGCTTCACGCCCGCCGGCGAGCGGGAGTTGATGCGCATGACCGACACCATCCGGCGGCTCGTCGCGGAGGCGATCGAGAGCTTCACCTCCGCCGATCCGTTCCTCGCCGCCGACATCATCGCGCGCAAGGGTGAGGTTCAGGGGATGGAGGAAGCGTCGTTGCGGGCGCACCTGCAACGCGTGCAGCAGCGGCTTGCACCGAGCCTGGTGACCCACCCCCACCACCTCGATGCCCTCAACTGCCTGCAGCGGATCGGTCACCATGCGCGCAACATCGCCCGCATCGTGCGGGGAGAGGTTACCGGCGAGCGGCGCGAGGCACCGCTGCTGTGGGCGGCTGCCGCGGAGCTTGCGGACGAAGACCGGGCGAACGCGCAAGGAGTACAGGGAAGCCGTGGGTAGCGCCTCGCGGTCGTGGTGTCTAAACCGGAGGTTGTGTGCCGCGCGCGGGCCACAGGCGGCGGCCAGGGCCACTTCAGACGTGGCGGATGGACATATTACCGGGAGCGGAAAATGTTTGATGGGGCGGCTGGCGGGTTGAAACCCGCCCTGATATGGAGGGGGACGCCACGCGCCCCCCAGGGGGGGGGGGCCCGCGCCGGGGGGCCG
>JASFUG010000378.1:0-3267 GCA_050050395.1 Nitrospirota bacterium | reverse complement strand
TGGCCGCGCGCTGCCGGTCCCTGGCGCATGTTGTAGTAGACGCCTCCGTCCGGCACCTTGGTGACGGGCCGACCTTCGTTGTCGTAGGTCCACGACAGGACATACCCCCGCTTCCGATCCTTGCCTTCCATCACCGGCTTGCCGTACTTGTCGTGCAGCGAGCTCTGTAGCTCCTTGAACAGGACCGGCTCGCCGAAAACCATCCGGCGCCAGATCGCGCCCACCGTCGTCGGATTCGGCGGCGCGAACATATACACCTCGATCTCGTCTGCTGACCGGGTCATCTTCGGCTGTGTCGTGACCGTCACCTTGCTGGCGGTGATGGCGTTGGTATAGCGCATGCCGGCGACGCCCGCGCCCGCACCGGGATTCCCTTCGGTCTCCTTGATGTCGAAATCCGGGCCGTGTTCCCGGAGCTTCCGGAGCGCCTCATCCTTCGCCATCTCCAGGTGGATCCCCACGACGTCGAAGTCGCGATAGTCGATGCTCGGCGCCGTCCCTGAGGCCAGCGGCGCCGCCTTCTTGGCGCTCGATGTCGACGACATCTGCGCCGGGGCACCTTCCTTGGCGCGCTGGATCGCTCGGTCGAAGGAGGCCTTGGTGTACCCGGCGTTGGCGAATACCTTGCCGTTCTCCACCCAGAAGTACTGGGGGAAGGCGAAGCCTGCCAGGGGCCAGCCGTTTTGCTTCAGGATCGGGGGGATGGTCTTCGTGCCGGCCGTGATGATGGCGTTGTACGCCTTGATCGCCTCGTTGTCGCGGTCAAATGCCGGTGCCCGTTTCCGCCCCTCCATGAAGGCGTGGTAGTCAGCGATGTCCCGCGACTTCCCCAGGGCCGCGGTCTCGGCGGAGGTGCGCTGGCTGATCGGCACGAACATGCGGCGGAACTCGATGCCGACGTCCTTGCCGTTGAAGTCGCGATACATCGCCTGGCAATACGGGCACTCGGAGTACTCGAACACGTACATGACCGGGCCTTGCCCCTCCGTGGCATACGGTAACGACTCGAGGATCGACAGCAGCTTGTCACCGCCGATCTTCATCTCGTAGAAGTCGTCTGCATCGCCTGCGGCGAAGCCCGACGACGGGGACGTGGCCAGTAGGAGCAGCGCCGCCAAGGCGCGGAGGTTTCGCGAGGGCAGAGGATTGAAGAGGAATTTCATGTTGGCTCCGAGCTCGATCGGTGAACGGTTAGGACGTGGTCGTTGGCGGCACTCGCAGCGATCGTGCGGGCGCCGAGGCGGAACAGTACCTTTCGCGGTCGGGGACGTGAATCCTTTCCTGCGCCGTGGCACTCGCCCCTTCTGATTGTGCCCGCTATACAGGGAATTGCGCCGCCGCCGGACCAACCAAGCTCCCCCTCCGTGGACTGACCCATGCCCTTGACCGCGTTGATCCCTATCCTGCAGGTGGCCATCGGGCCGGTGATCCTGGTATCCGGGGTGGGGCTGCTGCTCCTGAGCATGACCAACCGCCTGGGGCGGATCGTGGATCGCAGCCGGCAGCTCGCCCACGAGCTGCGCGGTGCTCCGCCGGGGGAGCGGGCCACCGACATCGCCCAGATCGATATCCTGTGGCGACGGGCGCGGATCTTGCGGGCGGCGATCGCCTTCGCCGTGGTCAGCATGCTGCTGGCGGCGGTGCTGGTCATCGCCCTGTTCCTCATGGCCCTCCTCGATCTCGGGGTGGGGTGGCCCATCAGCATGTTGTTCGTGGCGTGCATGGGGTGCCTCATCGCGTCCCTGGTGTTCTTCATCTGGGACGTCAACCTCTCCCTAAACGCGCTGGGGCTCGACGTGGAGTTCTTCGAGCACGACGGGGAGAGGTGACGCCGCGCGCCGTTGACCTGCCGGTGACGCCGGCGCACCTTGCGATGTGATGGGTGCCGAAGCTCGATCTTTGACCATGGCGCGCTGGTTGGTGCGGGAGATCTATCTCGATCCCGCCGCGGGGGGGGCCGACCTACATTCCGCGGTCGCGCGCCGCCTCGGCGTGCCGGAGGGTGACCTCGGCGCGGTGACCGTCCATCGCCGCGGTATCGATGCCCGCCGCGGCGTCCGCATGGTGTACAGCGTGGTGGTCGAGGCGCCCCTGACGTCCTCGCCGCATCCGAGCGTGGTCGTGGCGCCGCCGCCCATCGAGCCCCCTCCCATCCCGGAGCGGCGCTTGCCGTGCCGGCCGATCGTGGTGGGCAGTGGCCCCGCGGGGCTGTTTGCCGCCCTGATCCTGGCCCGCTCCGGCAACCCGCCGGTAATCGTGGAGCGTGGCCAGCCGGTGGAGGGGAGGGTACCCGCGGTGCGTGCCTTCCACCGCGACGGTACCTTCGATCCGGAGAACAATGTTCAGTTCGGTGAGGGTGGCGCCGGGACCTTCTCCGACGGCAAGCTGGTCAGCTCCCGGGAGGGAGCGCTGGTCGACTGGTTGAAGGATGAGCTGGTGGTTCTCGGCGCGCCGCCCGAGATCCGGGTGGATAGCCACCCCCACGTCGGGACCGATCGCCTGCGTGTGGTGGTGATCCGCCTGCGTCGCTACCTGGAGTCCCTGGGTTGCACCTTTCACTTCGGGGTGCGCATGGAGCGACTGGCCGTGCGTGGGGGCAGCCTGGCGGGTGTCGAGACGAGTGCCGGCCCGATCGATGGCACGATCGTCTTCGTGGCCCCGGGCAACGGCGCGCGTGACACCTTCACCGCCCTCCACCGCCAGGGAGTGGCAATGGAGGCGAAGCCGTTCGCCGTGGGCCTGCGCATCGAGCACCCGCAGGAGCTGATCGACCGCATCCAGTACGGCCCGGCCGCCGGGCCGGGTCTGCCGGCCGCGCGCTACCGATTTGCCCATCAGGATCGCGACGGCCGGGCTGTCTATACCTTCTGCATGTGCCCCGGAGGCGAGGTGGTGGGGTCGGCGTCGGCATGGGGACAGATGGCGGTCAACGGGATGAGTCCGCGGCGGCGCGACACGGGGTTCGCCAACAGCGGCGTCGTGGTCACGGTCGATCAACGGGACTTCTCGGGCTCCGGGCCGCTGGCGGGGATGCACTTCCAGGAGGGGCTGGAGCGCCACGCCTTTCGCCTCGGCGACGCGGGCAATTGCGCCCCGGTGCAGAGTCTGGCGGCCTTCCTGGGCCGGGGCCAGGTAGCGCCGGGCCCCGGGACGTACCGCCCTGGGCAGGTCGAGGCGCGGCTATCGGCGCTGCTACCGGGTCATCTCACCGCCGCCATCAAGCGCGGCCTCGTGGCCTTCGGTCGCCGTGCGCCAGCCTTCCTCGAC
>JASFUG010000377.1:0-3279 GCA_050050395.1 Nitrospirota bacterium | reverse complement strand
ACCCCCGAGACCTCTTTTTCCGAGGTGCTCAAGGACAGCCTGTCCGAGGTCAACGATCTACAGATTCAAGCCAATGACGCGGCGCAGGCACTGGTGTCCGGCCGCGGGGTAGCGCTCCACGACGTCATGATCCAGATGAAGGAGGCGCAGGTCTCCTTCGAGCTGGTTCTCGCTGTCCGCAACAAGGTGATCGAGGCGTATCAAGAGGTCATGCGCATGCAGGTGTAACAAGGAGGGGCTAGGGGTTAGGGACTAGGGGCTAGGGAAGGACAGCCCTTCGGGCTGGATAACAAATCGATGACACGCATCCCTGAAAGAATCATCGCCGGCCGCAGGCCGGCACCACCCCTAGCCCCTAACCCCTAGCTGCTAGCCCCGAAACCACATGGAATCCTTCTTCGAGAACCTTCTGCAGCTCATCCGTGACATGCCGCCGGCGCGGCGCGTCACCCTGATCGTGGTCGGCGTCACGTCCATCGCCTTCCTCCTCGGCGTGGGCTACTGGGGCTCGCGCCCCCAGTACCAGTTGCTGTACGCCGGGCTGGAGCCCGATGCCGCCAGTGCGGTGCTGGAAGAGCTACGTGGCGCGAAGGTGCCGTATGAGCTGGGTGACGGTGGTCGCTCGGTGTTCGTACCCTCGGAGCAGGTCTATGACCTGCGGCTCGACCTGGCGGGCAAGGGCCTGCCCGCCGGTGGCAAGGATGGCCTGGAGTTATTCGACCGCTCCGCGATGGGCGCGACGCGATTCATGCAGGAGGTCAACTACCAGCGCGCCCTCCAGAACGAGCTCGTCCGCTCCATCACCCAGATTCGCGGCCTCCGCGGTGCCCGCATCCATATCGTGTCGCCCAAGGAGTCGTTGTTCGTCGAGGACCGGGAGCAGGCGCGCGCCTCGGTGATCCTCAACGTCGATCCGAACCAACGCCTCAAGGCGGACCAGGTGAAGGCGATCGGCCACCTGGTGGCGGGCGCCATCAAGGGGCTGGAGCCACAACGGGTGGCGATCGTCGACTCCAACGGCAACGTCCTCCAGAACGGCGAGCCGGACGACGCCTCGACCGCCGTCCTCTCCGCGGACCAGATGTCGCAGCAGTTCGCCTTGGAGAAGGAGCTCAAGGGCCGCATCGAAGGGATGCTCGCGCCGGTGGTCGGGCCGGACAACGTCGTGGCCCGGGTCGCGGCAAAGCTCAACTTCCAGCGCCAGGAGTCGACCTCCGAGGTCTACGATCCCGATGCCACCGCGATTCGCTCCCAGCACCGCCGCAACCAGGCCAACAGCCGCACCGCGATCACTTCGGGAGGGGTTGCCGGCGTGGACGCCAATCTGCCGGGGCGCGGGGATGCGAACGACCAGCAACAGCAGGAGGGGACCAGCGACAGCGAGGAGACCGTCAATTACGAGATCACCAAGACGGTGACCCGGACCGTCGTCCCGGTAGGGGAGATCGAGCACCTTTCGGTCGCCGTACTGGTCGACGGTACCTACAAACAGGTCGCCGGTGCGGACGGGAAAAAGCCGGCCACGGAGTACGTACCGCGCACCGCGGAAGAGGTCGCCCGCTTCACGGCGCTGGTCAAGCGCGCCGTCGGCTTCGACGCCGACCGCGGCGACGAGGTCGAGGTCGTCAGCCTGCCGTTCGCAAACGAGGAGGTGGTCGCGGCGCCCGAGCTGCCCGGCTGGCAGGCGGTGTTACCGGTCATCCTGGCGGCGGCTCGTTACCTGCCGGTGGCGATCTTCTTCGTCCTCTTCTTCCTGTTCTTCGTACGCCCGCTGATGGAGCAGGTACGCGTGGCACAGGTACAGCGGCAACGCGAGCTGGAGCTCGCCCACGAGCGGCAACAACTGGCCCTCGAGAACGGCGACAGCCCGGCGGCGTTGACCCATACCGCCGGCGTTGTGCCCCGGCCGGCGAATCCACAGGAGCGGATGTCCAAGCTGATCAAGGAGGAGCCATCACAGGGCGTACAAGTGATGCGCAGCTGGCTGCGTGAGGCGGAGGAAGGGGCGTGACCATCCAGGAGCTGAGCGGCCCGGAGAAGGTCGCGATCCTCCTCCTCACCCTCGGTGAGGACGCGACGAAACGCGCCTTCGCCGAGATGGACGATCACGAGGTACAGAAGGTGGCGGCGATGATGGTCAAGCATCAGAAGATCCCGCGAGAGATCTCCAATCAGGTGCTGGAGGAGTTCGGTGCGCTGGTCGAGACCGGCGAGGGGATCTTCCACGCCGGCACGCCGTACGTGAGCCGCCTCGTGACCGAGGCGGTGGGCATCGACCGCGCCGACCTGATCAATCGCCTCTTCGAGGAACAAGAGGAGCAGGTGCGGTTCTCCACGCTGCTCAACCTCGAGCCACGGGTGATCGCCAAGCTGATCCGCGACGAGCATCCCCAGACCCTCGCCCTGATCCTCGGCCACCTGCCGTCGAAGCTGTCCGGCCGCGTGCTCAAGGAGCTGCCCGTGGCGGTGCAAGGAGACGTGGTGTACCGACTGGCGATCCTCGATCGCCCGGACCCTGAGGTGCTCGACGAGGTCGAGGAGGAGATCAAGCAGGCCGTGCGTGACGCCACGTACCTCTCCTCCGACATGCTCGGCGGTGCGGACGTCGCCTCCGGGATCCTGCAAAACACAGGCAAGGAAGTGAGCCAGCGTGTGCTCGACCAGCTCACCGAGACCGACGAGGACCTTGCCACCCGCATCAACGACCTGCTGTTCACCTTCGAGGACCTGGCGAAGCTGGAGCGTGATGCGATCCAGGCCATTCTCCGCGAGGTCAAGACCGACGACCTGGTGGTGGCGCTCAAGGGCGCCAGCGAGATGGTGCGGGAGGCCATCTTCGACAACCTGTCGAGCCGCGCCCGCGCCATGCTCGCCGACGATCTCGAGAACATGCCCCCGGTGCGGGTGCAGGATGTGATGGAGATGCAGAAGACCATCGTCGGTATCGTCCGGCGACTGGAACGGGAGGGAAAGATCAACCTCGGCGGCGATGAGATCGACCTGCTGTGAGGCACCACGGGCGAGAAATGAGAGGGTCGGTGGCGCACTGTCTGCGACGTGCCATCCGAACCACGAACGACACGTCAGCCACGTTTCCTGTGAGCCGCATCCACGCGACTTGTGACCCCTCGCCGCGGATCTCCAACCCCTGACTCATGGTGACCAAGGCCTTCATTCCCGATTTCGGCGCCGCTGCTGACATGCACTTCGAGCCGGACCACCCCGACTGCGAGAGTCGCATGTTCACGACCTCGGGCGACATACCTGCAGCCGGGGCGG
>JASFUG010000376.1:0-3286 GCA_050050395.1 Nitrospirota bacterium | reverse complement strand
CTGACCGGCGGGCGCGGCTTTAAGCGCAACCTCGGCCCCGGGGCGTGGCCGTGGTGGCCGCCGGATGGTCCTGATCCGGCGATGCGGCCCGTGGACGAGCTACCCCCGCACCACTACTTCGAAGGGGTCGGCCTGTTGACGATGCGCAGCGACTGGAGCGAGGACGCCGTGTTCGGCAGCTTCCGGGTGGGCGACAACTTCTGGAGCCACCAGCACTTCGACTCCGGTCACTTCAACATCTACCGCCGCGGCTCGCTGGCGATCGACAGCGGGACCTACGCCGCCGGCTACAACAGCGACCACCACATCAAATACCAGATGCAGACCATCGCCCATAACTGCATCACCGTGACCGATCCGGACGACACGTACCCCGTCGCGTCCTTCTGGGCCCGACACCGGACGTTACGCAGGGCGCTGCGCAGGGTCGGGCCACTCGCCAAGTGGGTCATCGCGGCCGACCTGCCCAATGACGGCGGTCAGCGACGCGTCGGCTCGGGAGGCTACAACATCTCGCCGGACTCCCTCGCCCACTGGCAGGAGGCGCGCGACGACTACGAAATGGGCGACATCCTGACCGCACGCCTCGACGATGATTTCGTCTACGCCCTCGGGGACGTGACGCCGGCGTATACCAATTCCCGTAGCGGCGGCTGGTGTCCGGACTACCGCGCCCGCACCCGGCGCGTGCGGACCTGGCTGCGAGACTTCCTTTACATACGGCCCGAGCTCTTCGTGGTGTTCGATCGGGTGTCGGCCTTTGATCGGTCCTTCAAGAAGCGATGGCTCCTCCATACCATCAACGAGCCTCGGATCGAGGGACGGACGGTGACGATCTTGCGGGACGACCGGGTCCGGAGCGGCCACAACTGGGACTGGGGCCTGCGCTACGCTGGCGGCGATCGACGCAAATATTATCAATACAACGGCAAGCTGGTCGTAACGACGTTGCTGCCCGAGGATGCGCGACTCGTCACCGTTGGGGGGCGGGGTCACGAATTCGACATCGGCGGTCACAACTATAACGAAGACAAGCGGGGCCAGGAGGTAGTGCCCGATCCGCTGCGGGGTCCCGACGAGCCGGGCTCCTGGCGTGTCGAGGTGTCCCCCGGTGGAGAGCGCGAGGATGACCTCTTCCTCCACGTCCTCGTGCCGCTGGAGGCGGACCAGCCGAACCCGTATCGCGTGACGTCGGTCGCGGCATCGGGAGACATGGTCGGCGCGCGCATCGCCGGCCCTGTGGAGGCGGTATATGTCCTGTTCAACCGTCGCCTGGACCGGCGGGCCGTGGATGGCGCCATCCGCTACGACGTCGCGCGTGGCACCGTGGCCACGCGCCACCTTCTCTTTGGTCTCTCCCCGGGCCGGCTCTATCGGCTGGACCGCGACGCGGACTCCGTCTCTCTGGAGCCGACGGACGAGGCCGTGGACGAGGCGGTGGTGGTCGATCGTGACGGGATCTTGAGGTTCGCCCTACCACCGATCATGGGGCACTCGCAAACAGTCGAAACGGTCGGCAGGAGTGGCGGCCATTCATGACCACGAGCGAGGAGAGCTACGCGCGGGTGACGACCGCCCACTGGGGCTGGCTCGCCGCGTTCTGTCTCGTGGCCGCGGCCGCGTATGGACCGGTTCTGGCAGGGATGGCCGCGGACTGGGCACAGGACGACAATTACTCCCACGGTTTCCTCGTGCCGCTGGTCTCCGCCTATGCGTTGTGGATCCATCGCCGGCGGCTGGGCGAGTTGGTGTGGCGACCGACCTGGTTCGGGCTCGGCGTCGTCCTCCTGGGTGTCATCATCCTGGTGCTCGGCGAGGTCGGCGCCGAGCAGTTCACCAAGCGCGTCTCTTTCTTGATCGTGGTCGGCGGCGGGATCCTGTTCTTGCTGGGGATGCCGGCGTTGCGCAGGCTCTCGTTTCCCTACGCGTACCTGTTCTTCATGGTGCCGCTGCCGTACATCGTCTATGACTCCGTCGCGTTTCCGTTGAAGCTCATGGCGGCACGGGTGGCGACCGGGGTGGTGTTGGCGATGGGCATCCCCATCTACGCGGAGGGCAACGTCATCTACCTGGAGTCCACCACGCTGCAGGTAGCGGACGCGTGTAGCGGTATCCGCTCGCTTGTGTCTCTCCTCGCCTTGGCGGCGGCGTTCGCCTACCTCACCCAGAGGGGCACCGCGCGGCGCTGGATCCTCACCCTGGCGGCGATTCCGATCGCGATCTTCACCAACATGATGCGCATCGTCGGCACCGCGTTTCTCACCCACTACTACGGCGTAGAGATGGCCATGGGATTCTTTCACGAGTTCGCCGGTCTGGCGGTCTTCGGCACGGCGCTGGTGATGCTCTTCGCGCTGGGTCTGGCATTGCAGTGGGCGGGACGATGGATGGCTGCCCCCGGAGGGCGGGGCTAGCATGGCGTGGCGTTTCTCGCTGGCGGTGTTGCTGGTGGTAGGGGCGGCGCTATGGGTGCAGGCGCGGCCCTTCGAGGAGGTGGTACCGGTGGAGCGGCCGCTGGCGGAGTTTCCGGTGCGGCTCGGCGACTGGACCGGCACCGACCAGCGCTGGGAGGACTACGTCTACGAGCAGCTCAAGGTCAGCGACTCCCTGCTGCGCCACTACCGCAACCCCGCCGGCGACAACCTCTACCTGTACGTCGGGTACTACGCATCGCAGCGCGAGGGGATGCAGATCCACTCCCCCAGGCACTGCCTGCCCGGCGGCGGTTGGGCGCCGGTCTGGAGCCGCGGTGTGGAGGTGCGTGATCCACGGCTGCCGGGTGGTGGGTTCACCGCCCGTGAGGCGCTGTACGGCAAGGGGCGCGCCCAGACCCTCTTTCTCTACTGGTACCAGATGGGGCCAAGGTTCACGACCAACGAATACGCCCTGAAGCTCTTCATGGTGGAACACGCGTTGCGCTATCACCGGACCGATGCGGCCTTCGTCCGGTTGTCGATGGGGGTGGGAGAGGCGGGTCCTGAGGTGGCTTCGGCCATGCTGTCGGAGTTCGCGGCGTTGAGCATCCCGCACCTGTTGGAGTTCCTTCCACGGTGAGGTAGGGCCTCGGCGGCGGTAGCGGGATTGGGACAATTCTCCCGACCCTGGGTCTCCACCCAACACCTCGGTCTTGACATGCGCCGCTGCCGGCGGACGCTTCGTTAGCCCCCAGCCCCCAGCCCCCAGCTATGTGGTACCGCTCCCTGCCGCCGTTCATGGCCATGACCTTTGCCCTGATCCTGGGGGCCGTGGTCATCGCCCGGGCGCCGCGGCCTGTGGTCAACCGCGC
>JASFUG010000375.1:0-3321 GCA_050050395.1 Nitrospirota bacterium | reverse complement strand
GCAGAAGGTCTTGGCGGGCTGCTAGCGACCTCCCCGATCGGGCGCGGTCGCGTGGATGAGCTGCACCGCGAGGTCGTAGTCGTCGCCGAGCGGAAGGTGGGGGCGGCGTGGCCCATCCCATGCCGGTGCACCGTGCGATGCCCTCTACGATGGCGCGTCGCGCGGCGAGCCACTGCACGATACGTGCGCCCGGATCACCTCCCACCTTGCCGCTCCTCTCGGCCCGGCGAACCGATCCCAATGGATGCGAAACAAAATAGGGGGAAGGACCGGTACCGGCCCTTCCCCCTGGCACTGCAGTGATACCGAGTTCTACAAGGTGTCGGCGATCGCCTGGATTTCCTCGGCCGTGAGGTCGATGGTATTCATCAATGTCACGGCGGCGATCGCGTCGCTGATCGCCGCGGCGGTGGCGCCGGAAACATCGCCGAACGTTCCCGTGCCCAGACCGTTTCCGGTGTGGCATGCGCCGCACTCGCTCTCGAACAGCGCGGACCCGTCAATGGCGGCCTCGTCGGTGCAGTCCGCCGCGCAGCCATCGCCGTCGACGGTGTTGCCATCGTCACACTCCTCGCCGGCATCGAGGATGCCGTCGCCGCAGACGCCATCCCCTTCCACGGTGCAGTCGGCGGTGCAGCCGTCGCCGCCGGTGGTGTTGCCGTCGTCACACTCCTCGATCCCCTCGACGACCCCATCCCCGCACTCGTTGTCCACCGGGGTGTCGGCCCAGACGCCGCCGCGCTGGCGGGTCAGGGTCTCCATGGCGCCGGCATTGAGGACCGGCGGGACCCGGTCATCCTCGAGCCGCACGTTGTGGCAATCGATACACGCGGCCGTCGCTCCGGAGACGTCGGTGGCCCCCCCGTGGGTCTGATCCACCGCCGCCCCGGCGACCGGATCGAAGAAGACCTTGCCCGCGTCGGCGCCGGTGAGGAACTCCCAGGAGGTGATGCCGGGCTGGAAGAGGTAGATCCGGGTCTTGGGGAATTGTTCCACGTCATCCCAATCCGGGAGGGGGAAGGTGCCGCTGCCCGTCAGCGGCGTCGCGACGATCTCGGCGTCAAGGGGTGCGACCGCGGCCACCGCGACCGGGGTACCAAGGCGCAGCTTCATGGGAAAGGAGACGTAGTGGTCGCGGGTGGTGTACTCCCAAAGATGGACCTCGAAACCCACGTCGTAGGTGTTGCCGGGGACCAGCGCGACATCGTCGGCGTTGCCGGTGTCCAGGAGGCGCTGCATCTGCACGTGCCACACCCCCAGCCGGCCATCGCCGGACTCGGGGAGGAACTCGGTGCCGTAGGCGGTGATGTCCGCGCGGCTACCCTCGCCGGCACGCAACACTCGGCGGGGAACGACATCTCCCTCGCTGGGAACATATCCCAGGGCGACAGCGTCCTCCCACGGCATCGCCGTCGGGGTCGGGGCCAGGGGGCCAAACTCGGTGGCATCGGGATCGGTCATGAAAAACAGGGGTGTGAGCCAGAAGTCGTCCCAGTTGAACGCGAAGACGCCGTCGCTGGTCCCCGGGTCGAATACGAAATCGGGGTGGCCGTCGGTGATCCCCTGGGAACGGAAGACGCCGGTGCCACTGTCTCCGCGCCGGCCAGAATCGTCCTGCTCATCCACATTGACGAAGGTCAGTGCCTCGATCCACTGGTCGTCGGCGCGGACGACGGGATTGCTGCGGGCGCCCCGCCAGTGCCAGAGGTCGAGGACCGCGTCCCCCTCAACGCCACCGGTGACCAGGCTGGGATCGATGTACTTGCCATCCTCACCATGGTCATGGTGCCACTCCGGCATGTGGCGCAGTTGGTCGTGGCAGGTAAGGAAACAGCCAAACTTGTCGAAGTCGGTCGGGTGCGCTCCTGTCGGGTCGCTGATCATGATCGACGTGCGCTGCTCGTAGATCGTCGAGTTGATCGCCGTGTTGCCCTGATTGGCATCGCCGTCGATGGAGGCTTGGGCATCCCGGCGGTCGCCGCCCTCTCGTTGCCATGCGCCGTTGGTGAAGTGGATATACTCGTGACGCTTACCCTCGTTGCCGCGGTAGGAGACCCGCCAGAAGAAGGTGTCGTCGTTGAACGCCGCCTGGACGTCGTAGGCGAGGATGAAGCTGTCCTCGGTGGCCGAGGTGTGGCCCTCGAGGGTAGGGATCGGGCGCGCGGCGGCATCGACGCCGTCTTGGCCGTCGACGCCATCGATGCCATCGATACCATCGCGGCCATCGTCGCCATCGTCGGGACAGCCGACCAGGACCGGCAGGGTCGCCAACAACAGCACCAGCCAAAAGCGATACAACCATTTGCTTCTCATGTCCTCTTCCTCCTCTTCGTCCATCTACGGGAAATGGAGTGGGTTACTGTTTGCTTTCCGCAGAAAGCAGATTCCACGAAGTCGCAAAAAACAGCGGCCCGGGGTCATGGCCCCGGCGCGCGTCCGTTGGGGGGCGAGTGGGAGACCAACACGGGTTGCCATTCCCGGATAGGCGTAACGCATCAGGGATGGTGAGCCTGGGGAGGCACGGGGTGGACCCTGGTCTCTCCAGATGCACGGCGGTGGCACGGGCGTGTGGGGTGGTGGCCCCAGGGACCGGTGTGTGGGTGGTCGTCACAGGAATTCCGGGCTGAAGGTCCGGCGATCTGACGCGACACGACCTTGGAGCAAGGCGAGAATAGAGCCGCCCGATGGGGGGCACAAGCACCTTTCCCTGCCGTTTGAGAAGCTTGTCGAAGAGCCTTGAGAAGCGAGTCGCCGCTAGGAGGTCGCTCGCGCTACCGGCCGCCCCGATCCGGCGCGGTGGCGTGGATGCGCTGCACCGCGAGGTCGTAGTCGTCGCCGATGCGGCCCTCTTTTCCGGTCTCGATGTCGCGAAAGGTGAGGTTGGCATAGGCGACGGGCACGCCCCGCTCATTTACCGGCCGGTGGCAGGCGCCGCAGCGGATCGGGCCGTGGGAGCCGTCGGGGTTCAGGGAGGCCGCCTGGGCGTAGGTGGTGGGATCGACCGTCGGGGTGACCGACCACGGCCCGGACCACGGACCGGGGATCGCGTAGTTCGATCCCCTTGAGTGCCTACAGGAGCGACTGCGAGCCGGCCGCCATTCGTAAGGCACGGTCGAGGGTCAGCAATGACAGTCTCCGGGACCGAGCAAGCCAAAGGTAGGCGGCGTCGTAGAGGGTGAGGTTGGTGTCGCGCGCGACCGGCCAGGCGTGGGTCCAGGTCACCGTTTCCGTCTCGATGGGCCACGAGGTGAGCTCGGCAAGACAACCTCGTGCTACGTCCCAACCCAGCTCTTCGCGCAACACCTTGGTGCGCGCACGTTG
>JASFUG010000374.1:0-3377 GCA_050050395.1 Nitrospirota bacterium | reverse complement strand
TACGGGCCGACCACGGGGGAACGCCCCCTGGCCCAACGGGCGGCCGGGCTGCGCACCGCCCTGTGCGCCTGGTACCGGGACACCGCCCGCGACCTGCCGTGGCGCCGGACCCGCGATCCGTATGCGGTCTGGGTGTCGGAGATCATGCTCCAGCAGACGCGCGTGGACACGGTGATCCCCTACTACCTCCGGTTCCTCGAACGCTTTCCCACCGTCGACGCCCTGGCACGCGCCTCCCAGGAGGAGGTCCTGAAGCTGTGGCAGGGGCTCGGGTACTACAGCCGCGGCCGCAGCCTGCACGCCGCGGCCGGCGAGATCGTTGCCGGCGGCGGCCGGCTTCCCACCACGGTGGAGGGGTGGTCCGCCCTGCCGGGCGTCGGGCGGTCCACCGCCGGCGCCATCGTGGCCATTACCCGGGGCGTCGCAGCACCGATCCTGGACGGTAACGTCCGGCGGGTCCTCGCCCGTCTGCTGGCCCTGCACGCGCCACCGGCCGACCCGGTGGGCGACAAGCTTTTGTGGCACGCGGCGGAGACTCTCACCCCCCGTGAGGACGCGGCCACCTACACCCAGGCGATCATGGAGCTCGGGGCCACCTGCTGCACGCCGCGACGGCCCGACTGTGATGCGTGCCCGTGGCGGGACGAATGCGGTGCCCGCGCCCTCGGCCTCTGCGAGGATCTCCCGGTGAAGCGCCAGCGGCGCGCCCTGCCGCATCACCGGGAAGTCGCCATCGTCTTGCACTGCGCCGGACGGGTCCTGCTGGCGCGCCGTCCTCAGCGCGGCCTCCTCGCCGGGCTCTGGGGCTTCCCCCGCGATCGCATGGGCCCAGCCGAGGAGCCGGCCACAGCCGCTCGACGACTGGCGAAGGACCACGTCGATGGAGTCACCGTCGCACTCGCCCCTCTGACCGAGATCGACCACGCCTACAGCCACTTCCGCATCACCCTGCACGCATTCGCAGGGCACATCAGAGACTGCGACCCGGCCGCCGGGGGCCAGCGTCGCTGGGTCCCGGTCGATGGCCTCGATGGCTATCCCATGCCCAAAACCGACGCGGCGATCGTCGCAGCCCTGGAATCGAAATCCACCGCGGACGGGCCGTTGACATAGTCCCTGGTGATCCGGCCGGTCGCATACCCGACGAGCGCCTCGCTCTCTTTGGGGCCCGCTGCATGAAGAGCTGGCCATCCCGGTCCTCTACGTCAGCCATTCACCCGACGAGGTAGCACACGTCTTGCCGACCACCTCGTGCTGATGCACGGCGGCCGTGTGATGGCGGCCGGTCCCATGGCCGACATGCTCACCCACGTCGATCTACCCCTCACCCACGGCAAGGACGCGGAGGCCGTCATCGAGGCCACCGTGGTCGAGCATGACGACCGTACCAGCTGACCTATCTGGAGTTCCCAGGCGGTCGCTTTGCCGTCAACAGCAAGGCGCTGCACGTCGGCTGGCGGGCGGCGTGCCCATGCTGTCGGGCGTCACCCGCAAGTCGGCGACCACGCTCGAACGGCGGCCAGGCAAGGCGATCTACGTCCAGGTCAAGAGCGTGGTGCTTTTGGCTTGATGAACCGCTAGCCCGCCGGGTTGCGTGACGCAGCGCCGGCTAAGCGAGGCGAAAACGACTCACCTCGTCGTTCATCTCCCGCGCACGCCCGGTGAGAGTCTGCGCCGCCGCGGCGACCTCCTCCACCATCGCCGCATTCTTCTGGGTGATGATGTTGATCTCGCCAAGGAAGGTATTGATGCTGTCGACGCTGGTCCGCTGATCCGTCGCGGCAGTGGAGATGTCGCGCACCACAGCGCTCACGTTCCGCACCGACTCCAACAAGCCGTGCAGGCTCGCGCCCGACGCATTGACGAGCTCGGTGCCTACCTCCACCTTGCCGACCGAGTCCTGGATCAGCGCCTTGATCTCCTGCGCGGCCTTGGCCGAGCGCCGCGCCAGATTGCGCACCTCGGCGGCGACCACCGCGAAGCCGCGGCCGTGCTCACCCGCCCGCGCCGCCTCGACCGCAGCGTTCAGAGAGAGCAGATTGGTCTGGAAGGCGATCTCGTCGATGACCTCGATGATGTCCCGGATCCGGGTCGATGACTGGTCGATGGCCGACATCGCCTCCACAGCCTTGCGAACCACTGCTTCGCCCTCCTCGGCGACGGAAAATGCCTGGACCGCGAGCTTGTCCGCATGGTTGGCATTGTCCGCGCTGCTACGGACCAGCGCGGCAATCTGCTCGGCGGAGTCTGCATTCTGGTCCACCGAGGCCGCCTGTTGTTGGGTGCGACTCGCCAGGTCCTGATTGCCGGAGGCGATCTCGGCCGCCGACCCGGCCACCTGCTCACACGCATCACGGAGCCGTTCCAGCGGGGCGCTGATCGTCGCCAGCATGGCGTTGAGCCGCTCCGCCAGGGTGCAGTACTCGGCGTTGTCGAACTGGCCCGCATCGATGCGCCGGTCGAGGTGTCCTGCGGTGACGCCGTCCACCAGGCTGCCGATCTCTTCGTCCATTCGCGACCGCTCGGTGATGTCCGTCCACTCCATCACCGTCGCCACGTACTCGCCGTGGTCGTCGATCACCGCGGTCACCACGACCTCCCAGCTGCGGGCCCCGAGCTTCACCTTGCCCTGGTACGGCAGGTTCGCCAGGTCGTCGATGATGCGCCGTACCTCCGGAGCGTTCTGGTGGAAGTCGGCAAGGTTGCTTCCCACCAGGCTGCCGGCGGAGAACCTGGGGTAGATCGCACGCAGCTCCTCCTGAATATGGGTCACGGACTCCAGCATCTGTCCGTTGGCATAGGTGATGGCTCCATCCCGGTCGGCCACGATGACGTTGGTAGTGGCACCATCCAGCGCCGCCTTTACCTCCATGGCCGAAGTGGAGCGCCGCAAGTTGTCCGCCATCTGGTTGAATGCTGTGCCTAGCTGCCCGACCTCGTCGATCCGGGTGACGTCCACGTGGGTGTCCAGATTCCCATCGGCGACCTTCTGGATCGCGACGACGACCTCGCGCAGGGGCCGCATCCGCCGCGAGAGAAGGACGGCGACCAGGGCGGAACCCATCACGAAGACCACCAGCGCGGTCAACGCCATGTTGCGGACGGAACGCTCGCGGCCCTGTACGAAGGGGGTCATCTCCGTGCGGATGGCCACGGAGCCGAGCGTTTCACCGCCGCTGTCCACCAACGGCGCGTATGTCACGGCAAACGCCCGGCCACCCTCTTTCACCACGTCGAGGCGCGTGCCATCTGAATGGCTGTCGGAAGGCTCGAACGGATCACCGAAGGACAGCAGGCGGCTTCCCTCGGGATCGCTGAGCTGAACGTCGGCGCCAAGCCCGGTGGCGAGACTCTCCAGCGCCACCTCCATGCCCGCA
>JASFUG010000373.1:0-3379 GCA_050050395.1 Nitrospirota bacterium | reverse complement strand
GACGAGGTTCTCGCCGGCGGGGTCGAACGCCACCTGGGAGAAGGCCCCGTCACCCAGGGCGCGGGTCGAGTCTCCCATCGGGATCAGCCGGCCTCGGCGGGTGAGATGGAACCCCATGATGTTCGCAGGAACCCCGGCATTGAGCACGTAGACCAGGCCGTGGTCCACCGCCAGGCTGGTGGGAAGCGGGCCGCCGGAATCGACCCTGTCCGTGAGGTGGAGGCCGTCGTCCCGGACCCGGAAGACCGAGATCTCGTTACTCCCCGCGTTGACCGCCAGGAGCCACTGGTGATCCTCGGTGAGCACCAGCGCCGCCTGCGAGGCCAGCGGGTCCAGTCCGTCACCGGAACCGCTCCCCCCGGTCGCCACCGTGCCCACCTCCGTGAGGTGGCCCGCCGCATTCCGGTCGAAGACGACCACCGCGTTGTCGGCGGCGTTGGTCATCGTGTAGACGGCGCCGGCCACCTCGGTTGCAATCGCGCTTACCGCCGGCACCGCCAGCATCGCGGCCGTGATGACCGCCCAGAACCTCTTGCCATTCATTTCGCCTCTCCTTTTCTCGACGCAGGATCGCGTCCATCACCGGCGACGCCGGCCCACCCGGCGCCACTTCTCTGGAGCTGATCCTAGAGGCCGTGGATGAAGGGCGAATAAAGGCGGTATGAAGATTCGGTAAAGGGGAGCCGCGGCGTCGGTGCGCCCGGCAATCTCCTGGGGTGGCTGCCGTCATGACCGGTTCGCGCCCGGCGCGCCACGTCGCCCTTCTAAACGACCGCGGATTTTCAATCCGAGGGTGGCAGGCGGTACCGTCGCTCTAAGTTCTCTCAAAGAAACGGGGTGGAGCGAGACACCCGACTGCTCCCCGCGCCTTCTGTCTCAACTGCGACTCAACGAGCGCGATTTCATCTCTTCGCAGGTCATGCGCCGTGCCGCTGGTTGCCCCGAGAACCTGGCTCGACGTTTGCAGTGGTCGAGAGGGCACTGATGTCCCGGCGAAAGAAAATATCTCGGATTCCAATGGGTTCTTCGATGCGTGTCCGGCGCCGACCTGTCCGAACCTCCCAACACCCGCAGTGGACCCACCACACCGAGGTCACGCGATGTCCGTCATCACCAACTACATCGAGCGGCTCGAGCAGAGCATCGAGCGTAACCAGGCCATTCTCGAAAATGACGTCCGTGAGTTCGAAGACCTCTGCAACCGCGGCGTCGAGCTAGGAGATGCCACGGTATTGCGCCAAGCCGAGACATTCTTCAAACGGGCATTGGCTCGATTCCACGAAATCGACCAGGCAAAGCTAGTCTTATGTGGGCCGAAGTACCGAGGCCTTGTCGGCCGGGTGCCGCAGCGAGAGGCGACCCTGCTCACCATCCGTGGCCGGTTTTATCAGGCCTATGGTCGGGTCGAGCGGTGGCGGCACAACGATCCGTCGGAGGTGCGCCCCGAACCGGGACCACGGCGGGAACGAGCGATGCCGTTTAAGTCCCCGCACCGAGTGGATGCGTTGCGCGATCTGGTCATCAACCACCAGCGGAACCCAGACGGCATTGCCATGGCGGTCTCGTTCATCGTGATCTATGGAGACCCAGGTACACTCCGCGAGATTTCCGTGGACGGGAGCGGTCTCGGGGAACGCGACCTCGTCGAACGCACGGCCGACACCGAGGTGCGCGTGGCACTCCACCACCCAGCCGCGCTCGCCTCGGATGTGATCGAGAAAGTCGTGGCGAAGCGATTTTTCTCCGTCGAAGGGTACCAGGTTCGCGCAGTGGTTTACCGACTGTCCGTCCCTAGTGACCTTGACTCTCCGTTCCTGTCGGCGATGCACCTCAACCTGTCGCGCGTCGACAACCGCGAGATCTTGACCTTAAATCCCGTCGATGTCGGCCCCGGTCTCGCCAGCAGTCTCGCGTAGCCGGCGCGCCGGCGCTGCACCGTCGCCGGGGAGAAGGCAGCGTACGTCAATCCGCAGCTCGCCGTCCTGAAGACGGCCGACCACGGGGGGGAGGATTTTTGCGCGCAGAAGGGCGTCCGGCAGAGCCGAGGCGTCGCGCGGATGTTGGATTGGCAAGGCAAGGCTTGGCAGCAAAGCGGCCGCCTGCGCCCCTCGCTCCATCACGATGTCGGGAGGAGTCTCCCCCGCCACCCTGCTAGCAGGCGGCGAGCCGTGTCGATCGGTGCACCGTGCCGCTGGCTTCCCCCCGAGAACCTGGCTCGACGTTTGCAGTACCGGAGATCGAACGATGTGCCTGCGAGAGAAGATATCGCCAACTTCAATGGGTTCTTCGATACGTCTCCCGCGCTGACCTGTCCGAACCTCCTAACACCCGCACCGAACTCACCACACCGAGGTCACACGATGTCCGTCATCACCAACTACGTCGAGCGGCTCGAGCGGAGCATCGAGCGCAACCAGGCCATCCTCGAAAACGACAGCCATGAGTTCGAAGACCTCTGCGATCGTGGCGTCGAGCTTGGAGATCCGACGCTGTTGCGCCAAGCGGAGACGTTCTTCAAGCGGGCATCGGCGCGTTTCAAGGAGATCGAACAGGTCAAACAGGTCCTGCGTGGACCGAAATACCGGGGTCTCGTTAGCGGCGTGGCGGAGCGAGAGGCGATCCTGCTCGCCATCCGCGGCCGGTACTATCAAGCCTACGGCCGGGTCGAGCAGTGGCGGCGCAACGATCCGCCGGAGACGCGGCCCAAACCGGAACCACGGCAGGACCGGACCATGCCTTTCGAGTCCCCGCGCCGGGTGGACGCGTTGTACGAGCTGGTCATCAACGGCCAACGGGGCCCGGATGTCGTCGCCATGGCCGTCTCGTTCATCGTGATCCAGGGAGACGCACGTACGCTCCGCGAGATTCCCGTGGACGGGAGTGGCCTCGGGGAACGCGACCTCATCGAACGCACGTCGGACACCGAGGTGCGGGTCGCTCTCCACCACCCGGCCGCGCTTTCATCGGATGTGATCGAGAAGGTCGTGGCGAAACGATTCTTCTCCGTGGAGGGATACCAGGTTCGCGCGGGGGTGTACCGATTGTCGGCGCCCGACGATCTTCACTCGCCGTTTGTCTCGAGGATACGCATCAACCTGCCGCGCGTGGGCAATCGCAAGGTCCTGACCGTAAATGCCGTCGATGCCGGCGCCGGTCTCGCCGGCAGTCTCTCGTAGCTGGCGTACGAGTGTTGCACCGTCACCTGAGAACAGGAGTGTGGCGCAACTGACAGGAGTCCGGGATACAGAAGATCCGATGGACAGAGGAATTGTGAGAAGTGCTTGGAATGGCGACACACACCTCTGGACGGCGTTCTGGCTTTACTTCGTCTCGGGGCTGAGCTTCGGAGTCTTAATCGCGGGCTATGTGTTTGGGCTAG
>JASFUG010000372.1:0-3384 GCA_050050395.1 Nitrospirota bacterium | reverse complement strand
GTTCCCGCCACATCGTCTCCAGACGCTGGCGCTGCTCGCGGAAGCGCTGTTTGACGGCCGCCGGCGTCGTCGCCAGCAGCCAGTCGTTGCCTCGCACCACCGCCGGCGCCAGGGCAGAATCCCGCAACGTCACGCTGTCGGGTCCCAACAGGGCGGTCCAGCCGAGGATCACACCGCTCCCCACGACCAGGCCCATGGCGAGGCCGGCCAGCGCACCGAGGAGCCGGTTGAGCCAGCCGACGTCCGCGGCCTCCAGCCCGCGCGTCACCAGCCACGCGGCCACTGCCGCGGCGAGGATGATCGCGAGAAAGACCACGCCGTACGCGATCACCGCCGCGATGCCCTCCGGCAGGCCGTTGGCCGCGAACATCCGTCCTACAACAGGCGACAGCCGCCCGGCAAACAGGACGGCCAGTGCCAGACCACCGAGGGTGGCCCCGATCTTCACCAGCCCCTTCAGCACCCCGAGAATGACCAGGATGATCAGGAGGGCGCACAGCATGCCGTCCAGGAGGTTCATGGCGGGATCATGCCGCCAAGCCGGCAGCGGTGCCAAATGGGGGGGCCGCTACGCGGCCGAGGGTGAGGACCGGGGGGTGCGGGGGCGGGGGATGGATGGCCGCTGACGCGGCCAATGGCTCGGACGAGGGGCTAGGGATGAGGGGGCTAGGGATGGTGCCGGCCTGACGGCCGGCGATTCCTTCTTTTGTGGTGTCGAACGACACGCCGTCCGGGCACGGCATGCCGTGCCCGGACAACAGGACGGCATTTCATCCGGCCCGCAGGGCCGACCTCTCCCCGATCGCCCACCCCTCATCCCCCATCCCGAAGGTGGACCCGCCCCTGTGCTGCCCCTTACCCCCATGTGCTAACCTTCCTCCTCCCACCCGCCGTACCTATACCCCCCGATCCCTCCCGAGGTCTTCCAGCACCATGCCCGACTATTTGACCGTCGACATCGAAGACGAGATGCGGCGTTCCTACATGGATTACGCCATGAGCGTGATCGTGGGCCGCGCCCTGCCGGACGTGCGCGACGGCCTCAAGCCGGTCCACCGCCGCGTCCTCTATACGATGGACGAGCTCGGCATGGCGTGGAATAGGCCGTTCAAGAAGTCGGCGCGCATCGTCGGCGACGTGATGGGCAAGTACCACCCCCACGGAGACACGGCGATCTACGACACGATGGTGCGCATGGTGCAGCAATTCTCCCTGCGCTACCCATTGATCGCCGGCCAGGGCAACTTCGGCTCGGTGGACGGCGACGCCCCGGCGGCAATGCGCTACACGGAGGTCCGCCTGGCGCGCATCGCCCACGAGATTCTCGCAGATCTCGACAAGGAGACCGTCGACTTCGGCCCCAACTACGACGACTCCCTGACCGAGCCCCTGCTGCTGCCGACCCGGATCCCCAATCTCCTGGTCAACGGCGCTACCGGTATCGCCGTGGGCATGGCGACGAACATTCCACCCCACAACCTCGGCGAGGTGGTCGATGGCCTGGTCCACCTGATCGCCCATCCGGAGGCCACCGTCGATGATCTCATGGCCCATGTGGCCGGCCCGGACTTCCCCACCGCCGGCATCATCCACGGCCTGGAAGGGATCCGCGAGGCGTACCGCACGGGGCGCGGCCGTATCCAGCTGCGTGCGAATTGCGTGATCGAGACCGCCGGCCGCAAGTCGGCGCGCGATGCGATCATCGTCAATGAGCTGCCGTACACCGTGAACAAGGCGCGGCTGATCGAGAAGATCGCCGAGCTGGTGCGCGACAAGAAGATCGAGGGAATTACCACCCTGCGCGACGAGTCGGGCCGCGACGGGATGCGCATCGTCATCGAGGTCAAGCGGGACGACCAGCCCCAGGCGGTGCTCAACCAGCTCTACAAGCACACCCAGCTCCAGACCACCTTCGGCATCATCTTCATGGCGCTGGTCGACGGACAGCCCAGGGTCCTCGACCTGCGCCAGATGCTGCGCCACTTCCTCGAACACCGGCGGGTGGTGGTCACCCGGCGTACCGAGTTCGAGCTCAAGAAGGCGCAGGACCGGGCGCACATCTTGGAGGGTTTGAAGGTCGCCCTGGACCACCTCGACGCGGTGATCAAGCTGATTCGCGCCGCATCCAGCCCGGACCTGGCGCGCACCCAGTTGATGGAGCGCTTCGAGCTCTCCCAGCGCCAGGCCCAGGCGATCCTCGACATGCGCCTGCAGCGCCTCACCGGGCTGGAGCGCGAGAAGATCGTCAGCGAGTACCAGGAGACCCTGGCCACCATCGCCCGGCTGGAGCACATCCTCGCCCACGAGGAGGAGGTCGACCGGATCATCAAGGAGGAGCTGCTCGCCCTGAAGGAGCAGTTCGGCGACGGCCGGCGCACGGTCATCGTGCCGTTTTCCGCCGACATCTCCATCGAGGACATGATCGCCGACGAGGACATGGCGATCACCCTCTCTCACGGCGGCTACATCAAGCGCAACGCCACCTCCCTGTATACGGCGCAGCGCCGCGGCGGCAAGGGCAAGACCGGCATGCAGATGCGCGACGAGGACTTCGTCGAGCACCTGTTCATCGCCAGCGCCCACGACTATCTGCTGTTCTTCACCAACCAGGGGCGCGTCTACCGCCTCAAGGTGTACGAGCTCCCCCAGGCCGGCCGTGCAGCGCGCGGCAAGGCGCTGGTCAACCTCCTCGACCTGCACAAGGGCGAGGGGGTCGCTACCTGCCTCGCCGTCCGCGACTTCACCGACGACCGGTTCGTCATCCTCGCCACGCGCCACGGGGTGGTGAAGAAGTCGCCGCTCTCCGAGTACGCAAACATCCGTGCCGGTGGGATCATCGCTATCACCGTCGACGACGGCGACGAGGTGATCGCCGCGCGGTTGACGACCGGCGATCAGGAGATCTTCCTCGCGAGCAGCGGCGGTAAGGCGATCCGTTTTGCCGAGAGCGACGTCCGGGCCATGGGTCGTACCTCACGTGGGGTGCGCGGGATGACCCTCAAGGGCGACGACCAGCTGGTGGCGATGGAGGTCCCGAACCTCGGCTCCACCATCCTGACAGTCACCGAGAACGGCTTCGGAAAGCGAACGCCGCTGGAGGACTACCCGGTCCAGAATCGGGGTGGCCAGGGGGTGATCACCATCAAGACCAGCAAGCGCAACGGCATGGTGGCCGGCGCCATGCAGGTGGCCTCCGACGACCACCTGATGCTCTCCACCGAGGGCGGCAAGATCATACGCATGACGGTCGCCGGCATCTCCTCGGTGGGCCGCAACACCCAGGGCGTCCGCCTCGTGGAGCTCGATGACGACCTGGTCTCGGGCGTCATGCGCCTGGCCGAGCCGGAGGATGAGGAGGACGAAGGGGAAGAGGAGACGGAATGA
>JASFUG010000371.1:0-3408 GCA_050050395.1 Nitrospirota bacterium | reverse complement strand
CGTGCACTGTTGCGCAAGCTGGTGGAGATCCTCTATGAGCGCAACGACGCCGACCTGAAACGCGGCGCCTTCCGCGCCCGGGGCGAGGTGGTGGAGGTCTTCCCCGCCCACGGGGACACGGCGATCCGCATCGAGCTGTTCGGCGACGAGGTGGACGCAATTCGCGAGATCGATCCCCTCACCGGCCAGACCCTCGCCCGCCTGACACGCATCGCGATCTACCCGGCGAGCCACTACGTGGTCGACCACCGCGACCAGCAGCGCGCCATGGAGGCGATCCGCCAGGAGCTCGGCGACCGCCTCCTGGAGCTGGAGCGCGAGGGCAAGCTCCTGGAGCGCGAGCGGCTGGAGCAGCGCACCCTGTTCGATCTGGAGATGATCGCCGAGCTCGGCTATTGCTCGGGGATCGAGAACTACTCGCGCCACCTCACCGGCAAGCGGCCGGGCGAGCCGCCGCCGACCCTCCTGGACTATCTACCGCAGCACGCGGTGATGATGATCGACGAGTCCCACGTCTCCGTGCCGCAGGTGGGGGGCATGTTCCGCGGCGACCGCAACCGCAAGCAGACCCTCGTGGACTACGGATTCCGCCTGCCGTGCGCCCTGGACAACCGGCCCCTGACCTTCGATGAGTTTGAGTCGCGCCTGGGGCAGGTGATCTACGTCTCCGCCACCCCCGGCCCGTACGAGCTGGACAAGGCTGCGGGCAGGGTGGTGGAGCAGATCATCCGCCCCACCGGCCTGATCGACCCGGAGATCCACGTGCGGCCCGTGGCCGGCCAGGTGGATGACCTCCTGGAGCGGATCCGAGGCCGGGTGGAGGCCGGTGAGCGGGTGCTGGTGACTACCCTCACCAAGCGCATGGCCGAGGACCTCACCGACTACTACGCCAAGGTCGGCGTGGCGTGCCGCTACCTGCACGCGGACATCCCGACCATCGAGCGCATGGAGATCCTCCGCGAGCTGCGCGAAGGGGCCTTCGACGTGCTGGTCGGCATCAACCTCCTGCGCGAGGGCCTCGACCTGCCGGAGGTCTCCCTGGTGGCGATCCTCGACGCGGACAAGGAGGGGTTCCTGCGCTCCGAGCGCTCCCTGATCCAGACCATCGGCCGCGCCGCGCGCAACGTCCGTGGGGAGGTGGTGCTGTATGCCGACACGGTCACCGACTCGATGCAGCGGGCGATCTCCGAGACCAACCGACGTCGCGCCATTCAGAAGGCCTATAACGACGCCCACGGCATCACCCCGCAGACCGTGGTGAAGGCGATCTCCTCTCTCGCCGAGGCGGTGGCCGAGCACGACTACGTCACCGTCCCCACCGCAGCCGAGGAGCAGGCCGACTATGTCTCCCTCCTGGACCTCCCACGCGTCGTCAAGAAGCTGCGCAAGGAGATGCAGAGCGCCGCCAAGGCCCTCGACTTCGAGGAGGCCGCCCGCCTCCGCGACCGGATCAAGGAGCTGGAGGGGCGGCAGGTGGCGTGCCGGTAGCGCCCGGCAGGTTGAGATCCGCGCCGGCGGGCGGCGGGGCCTACGGCTCCTCGCCCGACGTCGCCGCCTCGGGGGGGCTGGCGGCAATCTCGGCGCTGGGTATTTCCTGGACAGCGGGGGCCGTCTTCAGCAGGGTCTGTGCGGCGGCGACGGCGGGTGAGCTTGGATCGTCTGTTTCGAGCGCGGTCGCCACGGCCTGGGCCTCGCCGTAGTTCTGTTGGGCCACCGCGAGGCGCACGCGTTCCACCTGGGCTACGGGGGTGAGGGGCCCGTTCACGCCCTGCAAACTCTCCGCGGCCTGGGCGGTGTCGCCGGCCTTCACGCGTGCCGAGGCCAGCCCGATGGCGGCGAGGTCCTGGCCGAGGCCGCGACCCGCGAGGGCGAGGGCGCCTTCGTACGCCTCGGCGGCGGCCGCATAGTCCTTGGTGGTCATCAACATGGCGGCCTTGGTCAGGTAGAGGCGGGCACGCTGGGTCTTGTCGCCGGTGTCGGCGATGAGGTCGTCGACGCGCTGGATCGACGCGGCATCGCCATCGGCCTGCAGGGTGTCGGCGATCTCCAGCAGCGCGTTGTACTCGGCGGCGTGGCGCTTCTCGGCCTGCCGCTCCACGAGGGCGATGACGCCGGCCCCGGCCGCCACGAGGGCAAAGAGTGTGATGAAGCCGGTCACCACTAGCGGCCGGTGGTCGTCCGCATAGCGATACGCGCGATCGACCCAGGTGACGAACTCATCCGGCTGGCGAAGCTCCTTCTCCAGCTTCTTGTCGATCTTTCGGACCGGCTTTCTCTTGGCCATCGGTTCCCCTTGCGGTGGTGATCGTGTCAGGCGCCGTGCAGGACCCGGAGGTGGTCGACCACGAGCTGGCCCAAGGCGGCGGTGTTGTACCCTCCTTCGAGCAGCGAGATCAAACGGCTATCACAGTGGGCATCGGCGACGGCGGCCAGCTGCTCCCCCATCCAGCGGAACCCATCGGCGGTGATTGCCTGACCGGCAAGGGGGTCATCGCGGTACGCGTCGAATCCCGCGGACAGAAGCAGGAGCTGGGGACGGAACGTCGCCAGCGCCGGCAGGACGACCTCCTCGAAGGCGAGGCGGTATGCCTCGTCGCCGCTACCCGCCGGAAGGGGGCAGTTGATCGTGGTGCCGGTGCCGTCCCCCTGGCCGCGCTCGGCGGCGTGGCCGGTGCCCGGATAGAGGGGAGACTGGTGAAGGCTGGCATACAGGACGCGTGGATCGCGCTCGAAGCTATGCTGGGTGCCGTTGCCGTGGTGCACGTCCCAGTCGACGATCGCGACGCGATCCAACCCGTGTGCCGCCAAGGCGTGGGCCGCGGCGATGGCGACGTTGTTGAACAGACAAAAGCCCATGGCGCGGCTGGCCTCGGCGTGATGGCCAGGCGGGCGCACGGCGCAGAAGCTGCGAGGCGGCCCGTCGGACATGGCGGCGTCGACCGCCACGAGACCAGCGCCGGCGGCGAGCACGGCCACACCGAACGAGTCGTGGCAGATCACGGTATCGGGATCGAGGCGGGCGCGGCCCTTGAGACAGTCGGCCTCGACCGACCGGACGTAGGCGCGGCCGTGGATCCGCTCGATCTCCTCGCGCGCGGCCGGGCGTGGCGTCAGCTCCACGAGATCCAGCGGCGGCGCGGCGCCGAGCACCGCCGCCTCGATCGCCCGCAGGCGCTCCGGCGACTCCGGATGGGCACCGGTGTCGTGGTCGAGAAATCGCTGCGAGTAGATCCAGCCGACCCCCATGGCCAGCGAGCGTAGGGAGACGGTGGAGGCCAGTCAACGCGGCGTGCGGCCGCACGTCTCGTCCCCACGCTCCCTCCCCCACCGGGGGAGGGCTCCGGTGGGGGCGGTCGGATCCGGCGACATGCTTACCCGATATGCCCTCCCCCCGACCCCCCTCCCGAG
>JASFUG010000370.1:0-3417 GCA_050050395.1 Nitrospirota bacterium | reverse complement strand
TACGCAAACCAAGTTTCCCACCGAGCTCAAGGAGTGGAAGTACCGTATCGAGGCGATGGCCCGCGACTACGGCCTCGACTTCTTCCAGACGATCTTCGAGATGGTCTCCTACGAGAAGATCAACGAAATCGCCAGCCAGGGCGGCTTTCCCACCCGTTACCCCCACTGGCGCTTCGGCATGGAGTACGAGCAGCTCTCCAAGGGCTACGCCTATGGGTTGCAGAAGATCTACGAGATGGTGATCAACAACAACCCGTGCTATGCGTACCTGCTGGACTGCAACACCCTCACCGACCACAAGGTCGTCATGGCCCACGTCTACGGCCACTGCGACTTCTTCAAGAACAACGCGTGGTTCGCCAAGACCAACCGCAAGATGATGGACACCATGGCCAACCATGCGGTGCAGGTCCGCGATCTCATGGCCCGCTACGGCCTGGAGCAGGTGGAGTCGTTCGTCGACACCTGTCTATCGATCGAGAACCTGATCGACTACCACGCACCGTTCATCCGCCGCGGCCCGGTGACTCGCGACGACGACGATGAGACCAAGAAGCAGCGGGTCGCCTTCCCCGCCAAGCCGTACATGCACGAGTTCATCAACCCGCCCGTCATCCCGGCCAAGACCGACGACAGCGAAGACGACGAAGAGGCCGCCGAGACGCCGCCGGCGCCCCTCACCGAGCCCACCCGTGACGTGATGGGCTTCGTGCTGGAGAACGCCCCGCTCAAGCCGTGGCAGCGCCAGGTCCTCGCCATCCTTCGCGAGGAGGCGTACTACTTCGCGCCCCAGGCCCAGACCAAGATCATGAACGAGGGGTGGGCCTCGTACTGGCATGCGAAGATGATGACCGGATCCGATCTCACCGACGACTACCAATCCCATCGCGCCCAGCCGCCGGTCCTCGACGCCTCGGAGATCGTGGACTTCGCCGACCACCACTCCGGCACCCTCGCCACCTCGCCCGGCCGCCTCAACCCGTACAAGCTCGGCATCGAGCTCTACCGGGACATCGAGCGGCGCTGGAACAAGGGGCAGTTCGGGCGGGAGTGGGAGGAGTGCACCGACATGCGCGAGCGGGTGGAGTGGGACACCAAGGTCGGCCTCGGCCGCCAGAAGATCTTCGAGGCGCGCCGCATCCACAACGACATCAGCTTCATCGATCACTACCTCACCCGCGAGTTCTGCCTCGAGCAGAAGCTGTTCGCCTTCGACTACAACAAGTTCACCAAGCGCCTCGAGATCTCCGACCGCGACTTCGCGGAGGTCAAGCGGCGGCTCCTCGCCTCCCTGACCAACTTCGGTCAGCCGATCATCTCGGTGGTCCATGCCAACTACAAGAACCGCGGCGAGCTCCTCCTGCACCACCATCACGAAGGCAACGACCTGAAGCTCGATTACGCGGGCGATACCCTGCGCAACCTCTACAGGCTCTGGTCACGCCCGGTGCACATCGAGACCCGCGTCGACGACGACACCTGCCTACTGTCGTTCGACGGCAGCGAGCTCAGCCGCAGCGACGGCCGCGCCGCTGCCGCGTAGCGCGCGGCGTCCGGCATCACGCCCCCTCCCCACCGGGGGAGGGCCCGGGTGCGGGTAGCGGGATCATGCACCGGCGGTATCGATCGTCCCGACGCATTGCTGATCCCAGACGCCCTCCCCCAGCCCCCTCTCCGGAGGGAGGGGGACCGTCCCACCCACCCGCGGCTCACCGCGCCAGCTCGTCCAGCGCCCGCTCCGCCTCCCGCCGGCCCAGCTCGATCATCTCCTGGGCACGGTAGAACTCAAGAAAGCCGCACGCATTGCGCGGGATCGCCACCACCACGTCCGGCGAGAACGCCGCCATCTTCAGTCGCGCGATGGTGTTCTGCATGGTCTCGGTCGACCGCAGGATCACGTCCACCATCCCCATCGCCTCCGGGCCTGCTTCCACCGGTGCCCCCTCATCCGAGCGCCACGGAAGACGATCGATGAACTGGGCGATGCGCCGGCTGTACTCGGGGAACGGCGCCGGCCGCCGTGCCTGCGCCGGTGTCGCGTCGAGGTCCGGACGCGACCGCGCCCCGGTCATGACCACCACCGTCACATCGGTCGGATCGTTCAAGGTCGGCGCGATCGGCACCGGGTTGACCAGCCCACCATCGAGGAGCAACCGGCCGCTGTACGGAAACGGCGTGAAGAAGGTCGGGATGGACATCGACGCCCGGATGGCATCGAACAGCGAGCCCCGGTTGAGCCACACCTCCTTCTGCTCGCGCACGTCCGTGGCCACCGCCGTGAACGAGATCGGCAAGTCCTCGATGTTGCGGTCCATGATCAGCTCCTTGAGCACGGCGATGATCCGGTCCCCCTTCACCAGCCCGCCGCGGCTGAACGAGACGTCGAACAGCCGCACCACGTCCGCCCTGCTCAGGGCCGACACCCAGCGTGTGTAGGTCGCCAGCTCCCCGGCGGCGTAGATCCCGCCGATCACCGCCCCCATGGAGGTGCCGGCGATCGCCCGCACCTCGTAGCCCCGGGCGTTGAGGCATTCGATCACGCCGATATGCGCCAAACCCCGCGCACCACCGCTACCGAGCACCAGGGAGACCGTCTTCCGTGCCATCTGTCACCTACCTGCCCTATGCCCCCCGACCCCGATCCACTAGGCCGACCATACTCCCAACGTGGCTATCCGCTAGCACTGGCCGCGCAGACGATATGCATGAAGATGGCAAACCGTGAACGGACGCGAATGGCAGTGCCGACGTTGAACAGATGGACGGGTCACGAACCTTCATGGCACCACAGCTCGATACAGATGAACGCTGATCTGTTGGGCGCTGGGCCTCCGCGGCCGGAACAAACCCTCGCCGCCGTGTTGTGGGCGGACTCCTTACCCGCCCGTAGGGTGGCTTGCCGGTGTCCGCGTACCCTGCTACCGGCGGGCAATCCAGATCGTGTACCGCCCCCGGCCATGGGGAGACCGACCGCGCACGCGGATCTCCTCCACCTCGAACTCCATGCGGCGTAGACGGGCGAGGAAGTCCCGATCGGGGCCGGCCGACCACACAGCCAGGACGCCCCCTTGCCGCAGGGCCGCGGACGCCGCCGCCAGACCCGGCCGGCCGTAAAGCCAGTCATTGCCTTTCCGCGTCAGCCCCTCGGGGCCGTTGTCGACGTCCAGCAAGATGGCGTCGAACCCCTGGCTCTCGCCGCGCAGGACCTCGGCGACGTCGTTCACCCGCACCGTCACCCGACGGTCTCCGAGGGGATGACCGGCCAGCTCGCCGAGGGGTCCCCGGTTCCACGTCACCACCGCCGGCACCAGCTCCGCCACGACCACCCGGGCCCTGGCTTGGAGCCGTTGCAGGGCCGCGGCCAGGGTGAACCCCATGCCCAGCCCGCCCACCAGGACCCGGCATCGGGAACCGTTA
>JASFUG010000369.1:0-3417 GCA_050050395.1 Nitrospirota bacterium | reverse complement strand
CGCACGGTCCAAGGCCGCCGCGGGCGGCACGGGCTCCAATGGTTCCCGGGCGGGACGGGAGGTCCTACAGGCCGTGACGGAAAGGACCGCGCCGAGGAGCACTACGAATAGGTAGGGACGCAGATACATTGAGCTCAGGGCCAGCATAGCCCACCACGCCGTTCAGCATCGGATCCGGGGGTCCCGATCTCCAAAGGGGTCAGCCTTTTCGGATTGGTGCCGAATAACAACAACAAGGAATGGCCGCGGTCCTCGGTCCTTATCTCCGCTCACATGAGACGCAGTTGGAGAGCTCAATGTTCGCACCGACCCTAGCGCCGTTCATCCCCCCTGGAAGGGTCGCGGGCCCGACAGCCGGTCATCCCGGCCTCGCCTCGCGGGCGGCGCAGGAGCACCCCCCGGCCGCGAGCCCGTCACCTCCGGCGACAGACACTCGCGCTGCTGCGCTGACTACCACCGATTATCGCGAAGACACGGCGTTGAGCCAGCGGCAGTTCGATCTCGCTGCCGATCACCTCGCCCTCCACCTGTTCACCAGCCGCACCCTGAACACCGCCCAGCAGCTGAATGCCACCGATGGCAACGTGATCGTCGACCTCGCGTCCTCGGTCGCAGCGGAATACACCGTCGATCTCTCGATCGACGTCTCGTTCCTCAGCGATCTTACGGGTCAGATGGATCGCCTCGCTGCGCTCAAACCCGCCCTGCTGCACGACTTCTCCACCGCGTTTCAGGCGCTCGATGGCAGCAAGTCGGCACAGAAGGCGTTCTTCCGCGCCACCGACACGCTCTTCGATGGCCTGGAAAGGGAGCTCGGCCTCAACGCCACGGAGCTGGACGACGAGGCCGCGGTGATCCAACAGAGCGTGCGAGGATTCTTCCGGCAGGTGCGGCGCTTCGACCGCCTGCTGAGCAAGGCGACGGGCGACGCCGGACTACCGGCGGGGCAGGAGCTGCACAGGCTCGCCACCGAGACAGTTCACGCCGTCAAGGAGAGCGACACCATCCCGGCGCAGCGTCTGCGGCGGGTAAACGAGCTGTTAGCCGGCATCGGAGATGATGCCCGCGACGGTTTCGCTACCAAGCATCTGGGCCATCTCTTCAAGAAGCTCCTCCACGCCACCACCGGCGGTCGCGACGGGAGTCATGGCACGGACGCTCCCGGTGAAAACCGCACTCGCTCCACGCTCGCGCGGGCCATTTCCCACATCGCGGGAAGCCCCGGCGCCACCACGCTGATCCGCGGAACGATTCATGCATTGGACGACGGGATTGCACGGAATGAGCCGCTCACAGCCACCGTCGCCGTGGAGCTCGCCACACAGTTCGCGGTACAGGTCGAGGCTACGCTTACGGCACTCGGTACGGAGTCACCGATCGACACGCCGCCGGGCATCGACGCCGAGAGTCCAGCCAACGCGGATGGCTCGTTAGACGACGGATCCTTCTCGGCGCCGATCACGCTAGCCGCTTGGGGCGCTCCCGCCGCGTAGAGCCGCGAGTTTGGGATCGCCTCGCCAGCACGACGGGATGGTGGTCGCAAAGGCATGAACTTCTACCGCGGCCGGCCCTGTGATTCGGCTCCGATTCGACGAAAAGGACGGCAAGACATCCCCGAATTCGAAAGGTCGTACCAAGCCCACGCCCGCCGGGGCGCTGGGAAGCCGCCGCCCGAACCTGCTTTGCCAGGCCCAGCCGGAGTTCGTTCATGATGCACAAAAGGATCATCCTGTCCGCCTCCTTCGTCGCACTGGCCAGCGTTGGACTGGGGTCCATGAGTCTCCCGCCCAGCGATGCTCCACCAGCCTTCCGGGAGTACTGCGCGGGTCGGTGTCACCTAAGCCCGACCAGTGTCCTCAGCGGAAAGAAGGCCGCATTCCAACGCTGGGCACGACTGTCCCGCGTCGACCGTGGGCTGAAGCTATGCACCATGGGCCTCAACTTGTACGACCGGTCGTATGACCACTACGACCCGTCCCGGAAGGGGATCCCACTCGAAGACCACCAAGAAATCATGGCCTATCTGGATCACTACTTTAATCTTCCTGTGATGCCGGGCGCGGATGTCCTCCACCAAGCGTACGCCGCCGACGATTAGGCCGGTATCTGTACGGTGGGGCGAACGAGGTTTAAGCCTCTCCCAGGCCGATCGACGGCTCTCCTGTCCCCGGTTGGATTAGGTCGGCCTCGGTAAACACGGTGGGTGCCGCTCGCGCCCGCGCCTCGGCACCGCTGTGAGGCGGCGATGAGGGCGGTACAGCTCCGTGCCGCGCATTCAACGCGCCGACTGTGTTGTGCACGCCCTTCTCGCACATCAGCGGATTCTCGATCGACGAGCGGACGTGTTCGCCTGCGAGCCCCTCTATCGTGCGAGCCGCGAAAATTGTGCGGCTGGTACGCCGAGTGAGAAGGGCACGACAGACCTCCGGCTCAATGCCTTGGGCACTTCTCGGCCCAGGAGAGGTAACGGCCGGCACGCCCGCGTTCAACAATCTCACCCACGAGCTACTGGTCTCCGGTTATGCCCGGATCCTGCCGGCGGACCGCATCGTATTGGAGATCCTGGAACCTGTGGAACCCTGAATGTAAATGCTCGCGCCAAGGTCTCGACGATCGGCCTCTTTCGCACGATCGATGCGCTTCCAGACTTGCCGATGGTCGAGGCCCTGGAGCCACTGCACCTCCCCGCGGAGGTCCACGATGCCCTGCTCCACGGCAGATGAACGCTCGGCGCACGGCTCTCCTTGGCGATAACCTACGGCAAGGCCAATGGGCCGACGTGGGCGACCATGCCGCGCGTCTAGGACTGCCAATCGAAACAGTCACGCCGGCGGATCTCGATGCGGTGGACTGGACGGATAGGGCAGTCGACACTGGCCTGTGAACCGTGTGCCCACGCCATGGAAACCCGCGTAATCGGGACCTCTGTTTCGCACAGGGTAGTTCCGTTCGATCTTGACCAGGGGGCATTTCCCCGGTAGGTAACGCTACCTATGATGACCGTGCTCTACCGCTTCCTTGTGTCTTTCAGCGTCCTACTCGGTACCGCGGGTGTGCTACACGCCGCGGTTCCGGCGCCGGACTTCACCCTCCGGACCTACGCCGGCGACCGGTACCACCTGCGAGAGAGTCGCGGCAAAGAGGTCGTCGTCCTGTTCGCCTGGGCCTCCTGGTGAGTACAGTGCCGGGAGGAGTTTCCTCTCATGAATGAGCTGGTCGATGCAGTCCAGAAGCTTCCGGTACGGGTACTCGGCGTGAACATGCAGGAGGGGCAGCGGCAGATTGCGCGTGCCCGGCAACGCCATGCGCTACGCTTCGAGATCCTTATGGACACTGCGGGGATTTTCGCCCGACGGTATGGGATCTACGGCCTACCCCAGGTGATGGTGATCGACAAGCAGGGTCGTTTGCGTTATC
>JASFUG010000368.1:0-3417 GCA_050050395.1 Nitrospirota bacterium | reverse complement strand
CAGGCGCCGCACTTCGTCCATGGCCGCGCTGTCACCGACGATGTCGCGATACGGGTCGTGGCGGTCGAGGGCGCGGCGCAGCTGACGATTCTCTCGGCGGAGCTGGAGTGCCTCGTACGCCTTGCGGATCACCCGCTCCACGTCCGCCACCTCGGCCGGCTTCTGCAGGTAGTCGTAAGCACCCTGCTTCATCGCGTCCAGAGCGCTGTCGACGGTGGCATGGGCGGTGACCATCACCACCTCGGGCGGATCGGGTCGCTGGCGCGCGCGGCGCAGGAACTCCAGGCCATCCATGCCCGGCATGACGATGTCCGAGAGCACCACGTCCACGGGCTGGCGATCCAGGAGCCGCAGCGCCTCGGCGCCATCGCCGGTGGTCGCCACCGCCATGCCCTCGCGCCGGAAGATGCGCTCCAGGGTCTCCAGAAAGAGCGGCTCGTCGTCGAGGATCAGGAGGCGGATCATGGAGATAGCTACTCCGGCAGCTCGATCACGAACCGGGCGCCGCCGGTCGCGGCGTCCTCGTAGCGTAGGCGGCCGCCCTGGGCGCGGATGAAGTTGGCGGCGATGGAGAGCCCCATGCCCGCGCCCCGCCCCGGCGGCTTTGTGGTGAAGAACGGTTCGAAGATCGATTCCTGCACCTCCGGCGGAATCGGCTCCCCCTGGTTCTCGACCCACACCGCCACACCGTGGGCCGTGCGGTCCGCACCGACCGTGATCTGCTGCCCGGGGTCGGCGGCATCGATGGCGTTGTCCAGCAGGTTGATCAGGGCCTGCTGGAGCTGGGTCTGCATGATGGCGGCGGAGGGTGGCGGATCCGCGACGTCCAGCGCCAGGGGCTTGTCCTCCTTCCGCGCCCGGTGACGAACCAGCTCGAGGGTCTCGTCGAGAAACCGCCGCAGGTCGGTCACCTCGGGTGCGGACGGGCGCCGCCGGCTGTAGTTGAGGAGGGCATCGACGATCCGCTTGCAGCGCTGGATCTGGGATCGGATGATCTCCAGGCTGCGATTGACCTCGTCGCGATCCGGGGCACCGGCATGTCCGAGCTGGCGGCGCAGGTCCTCGGCCCCGGCGGCGATGATCCCCAGCGGGTTGTTGATCTCGTGGGCCACCGATGCCGCCAGCTTGCCGATGGCGGCCAGCTTCTCGGCCTGAACCACCCGCTCCTGTGCCTGCTCCAGGGCGGCGGTGCGCTCGGCGACCCGGTCCTCCAGGGTGCGGTTCCAGGACTCCAGCTCACGGTTCTTGGCGAGGATCTCCTCCCGCGCACTGCGCAGGCTGAGCAGCATCCGGTTACGTGTCTGGCTGATCTCCCCCAGCTCCGTGATGGGGATGTCATCGGCCGGGATGAGCTCCTCGGTACCGTGGCCGGTGGCGACGTTCGCCGCGACGATCCGCTGCACGGGGTGCAGCACCTCGCGCACCAGGTAAAGCAGCACCACCAGGGAGGTGAACGCGCAGATCACCAGGATCACCCCCAGGGTGCGGAGGATGTAGTGGAGGCTCTCGCGCCGCAGGCTGTCGGAGGACTTGGTCACCGCCAGTGCCCCGTACAGCTTGCCCATTTGGCGCAATGGGATGAGGACATAGCAGCCGGTCGCGACGTCACCGGTGCGACCGAAGGCGGGGCTCGATTCGAGAAAGCCACGTACCAGTGCGACGAGATCGGGCGATTCCCCCGTCGCCGTGGCCTCCAGAAGCCTCCCCTCCGCGTCGAACAGCGCGGTGCTGGCGCCGTGTACCCGCGGCAACTGCTCGGGCCGGATGGTGTCGGCGCCACCCATGGCGAGCTGCTCCGCAAGGGGGGCCGCCGCCCGCCAGGCCTCGCCCTCGGCGCTGGCGAAGAAGTGGTTGCGCGTGTCGTCCCGGTGCCGCTGGGTGGTTACGACCAGGATGATCCCCTCGATCGCGAGGATCGCCGCGACCATCACCCCGACGATGCGTACCAGCAGCCGCCGGTGGGGCGGAAGTGGGAACGGAACCGGGGGCGTGCCGGCGGCAGGCGTCATGCGGCCCTCAACCGGTCACCAGCTCACGTTGACCCGCGCCTTCTCGCCCCAGCGATTCAGATAAAACAGGTGGCCGTGATCGCGGCCGAACCGGTAGATGTCACCGGTGATGCGCACGTCGTCGGTGCAGTAGCGAATCAGGTCGTCCCAACGCCCCTGGCGATACCACTCGATCGCCTGCAGGCCATGGCCCGATTTCTTGGTGCCCAGGGTCGCCCCCGCCACCTTGTCCAGGCTGACCCGGAAGCCGAGCTCGCGCTGGATCTCCATCAAGATATCGAGTGACGCCAGTCGCCCCAGGTCGCGCTCAGTGTACGCTCGCAACACCGCATAATCGAACCCTAGGGTGTTGAAGCCCACGACCAGCTCGGCGGCGAACAGATCGTCGATCAGCTCGTCCACCTGCTCCTCGCGATACGAGGTGTAGCGGCCCGTGTCCAGGTTGCCCACCACCGCCACGGACAGGCCGAGCTTGTCCAGGTGCGTGCGGCCGCCCACATCGTCGAAGCTGCGTTGTGTCTCCAGATCGAAGGCGACGGCACAGCCCGCCGTTGTGCGACGGGTCGCGTCGTCCGCGTCGAGAAACATGTCCAGTTGCATGGTGCCTCCTGGAGGTACAGCCGAGGGGAACGGTCCGTCGCCGGCCAGGGTAACACGGACAACCGCGCCGGAATCACCCGCCGTGATCGCTCGTGTGGCGGTGCACGCCGCTTTTGCCTGCCCCACCGCCACGGTGTTAGCGTCCCCCCATGCATGCCACGCCTCCTCGTCGTGCCGTAGAACGGATTGCCGTGATTGGCGGCGGCGAATGCACGGAGCACCAGGCGGCCGTGGCGGAGGCCGTCGGACGTGGTATCGCCGGGGCGGGTTGGATCCTCTACACCGGTGGCCTGGGTGGCGTGATGGAGGCGGCCAGCCGCGGGGCGCGCGGGGTAGGGGGGCGGGTCGTCGGGGTCTTGCCCGGAGGCGAGCCAGGCAGCGCCAATCCCTACGTCGAGGTACCCATCGCGACCGGTATGGGGCACGCGCGCAACGTGGTCCTCATCCAGTCGGTGGATGCGGTGATCGCCGTGGGCGGCAGCCACGGCACCCTCTCGGAGATCGCCATTGCCCTCAAGCTCGGGCGGCCGGTCCTCGCGCTGGAGAGCTGGGAGATTCCGGGCGTCGAGGCGGTCGCATCACCGGCCGCGGCGATCGCCCGCCTGGGTGGGGAGCCCCCTGCCCCGCCCCCCGATGCCGGCACCACGAGCGACCCCTTCCTGGAGCGCCTCACCGCCCTGTGCCAATCGATCCCGGGGCGTGGCGGCGAAGAGCTGGCCACCGCCCTGCACGGGTTCGATGGGAGTCATGCCGGTTTCCTGTCGATGATGCGGCTGCTGGGCAAGCACCACGAGGCGATCGGCAGCGA
>JASFUG010000367.1:0-3418 GCA_050050395.1 Nitrospirota bacterium | reverse complement strand
GTCTACAGACGTTGCCGGACCTGCTCTCCGACCACCTTCCGGTCGGCGCCACGGTGCGTCACAGAGACGAGGTGGCTGCGGCGGCGTGAGGTCCCACCGTGGGCTTCTGCACCACGGCTCGATTCCGCCGGGTCCAGTGTTACTTCGGCACGGCCGCACCCGCGATGGCGACCGGGGCGAGCACGCCGCCGACCACCACCGTGCGCGCGCCGGCACCGCGTGCCAGAACCGCGCCCCGCACGGCCAGGGGTGCCGCTGTGATCGCAGCGGCCCGGGCACCGGCCCCGACCACCACCGGTGCCACCACGGCCGCACGGGCCACTCTAGAGATCGCCGCGGCACGCACCCCGGCACCCGCGACGGCCGCCAGACCGAGATTCGCCACCGCCACTGTCCGGGCCGCGATCACCGCACGGGGCACCGCGACCGCTGCACCGGCGGTCGCCACCCGGCCGACGGCGATGGCAGCGAGGGGGCTCGCGTCGGCGGCGGGACCTGTGCCGGTGACGACCAGGATCGAAGCCATGAGCCAGAGGCGGCGCCACAGGAAGGGCAGGGCGGAGTGGTGTTTCATCGTGGTGGGGCTCCTGTGAGGGATGGGCCGTGGGTCAATTGCAGCCCACCATGTCGGCAACCCGGCCGGCAGCTGAAGCAACCGCTCCGACGATTCCGCCACGATCACAGACCCATATCTTCACGATTGGCACGGCGACATGTGACACCCTCTCCGAATGTTCTTACCGGGAGACGGCAACTCGCCCCACGCAGGTCGCGCCCAGACCTTCCCGACACTCCACACGCCACGGAAGCGACGAACCGTGGTGTGACGCAAGATCACTCGCCGGGCTCGGAGGAGCCGGCGAGGGCGCGGGACTCACCGCCAGATTACGATAAGCACCGGGGTCAGCCGCCCGTCCCCGCGGCAATCGCAGCAACGCAGATCACCGGCACCAACACATGACCGACGACCACGGCGTGGGCCGCGGCGGCATGAGGCGCTGCGATCACAGCCTGGGCGACTAGCGGCGCCCCGGCCACCCGCGCTATGGCCCCTCCGGCGGCGACGCTGGCGACACCCGCGCCCGCCAGGTGGGCACCGGCACCCACCAGACGCGCGCCGGCCGCCAGCATATGCGGGCCCGCGATCACACCCCGCAGGCCGAACGCGGTGGCGGCGAGGAGATGCGCGTCGGCGACGGCGATCGCCCGCCCCGCGAGGACCGCGCTACCGGCGGCGATCGCCGCGCTCCCGCCCACCACTGCCGCGCGGCCCGCACCGATGGCAATCCAGGGTGCCGCCACCGCCGCAGCGACTGCCGGCTGCGCGTTCGCACGGCCCAGGGGCATGACCACGCTGAAGAACAACAGCAAGACGACCGTGATCGTCCTCAAAGCTGGGCGGGAGTGGTGACGGTGGGGCGACTGGGAGCGGCACATGGGGGAGCCTCCTGGCGGGAGAACTGAGACGAAACGATGTTGATGCGGTCAAGCGACGGTATCAAGGGGCCCGCAGACTTATCGGCAACACGCCGCTTGACCAGAGAACGGCCCCAGGGGAGGTTGACTGGCGACGCGAACGCGTGGGATCGAGGATGGCGACGACCTGCGACACCCTGCAACACGACTTCGTCACGGCCAAGTCGACGGCCGTGCGTAACCTGGTGCAACGTCTGAGCCATGGCGGGATGGCAGCGCGTCTGCGCGGCATCGACGGCGCCGAGGCGTTCGCCACGCCCTTGAGCTACCTGCACACCTGGTACTGGCTGCGCGAGCACGTCCCGGCCCCCCTGCGCCGGGACGTACTGGCATTTTCCAAGAACCGGGCGTTCGCCCCGCTGGTCGAGATCCTGGTCGCTGCCGGGACCCCCGAGAGCTGCGCCGCCGGGATCGTCGAAAACGGCTATGCCCAGGCGCTGGTCGCCCGCCATGGCGGCGACGCCACTGCGGCGGTGCAGGCAATCCTCGAGACCTGGCAGGCGATCGGTGGCTACGGGCCGCGGCGGCCCCTTGCGTTACGCGAGGTGGCGGCCGCCGAGCGGCACATGTACGACGAGCTTCTCGGTGACGCCGACCGCCGCCGCCTTGCCTTGATTGACGCGATCGCCGAACCCGCGGTCGGTGACTCCCCGCGGTTCGCCAAGCTGGGCGTGATCCCGGTGATGCGCTGCCCTCAGGGATGTCGCCATTGCCTCTTTCTCTACCGCCCGCGCGTGGAGCGGACACGCGAGCCACAGGAGATGCTGGAGACCGCCGGCCGCCTCACCGACAGCCTGCTCTACACCGGCGGCGACCTCACCGGCCACCTGGACGACTTCGTCGCCGCCGTCGCCACGACGCCGGGGATCGACACCTTCGCCATCCTCCTCAACGGCGTCTTCGCGGCCACCCCCGAAGATGTCGAGGCATTCTTCGAGGCGACGGAGACCGCCCTCGACGAGCGGCTGCGCCAGGGCCGTGGCGAGGCGGCGGTGGTTCTGCAGATCAGCTTCGACGAGCACCACCAGGAGATCTATCCGCGGGCCGACGGGAGCCTGCGCGAGCGCATCCCGGTGGCGTATATCGCCAATATCGTCGAGGCCGCGGCGCGCCACCCACGCATCGGTCTGGCCCTGCTGCACAAGCAGAACAGCTTCAACTTCTCCCGCGACCTATTCCAGCGCGGCGTCTTCGCGCGCCTCGCACGGGAGCTCGGCCGGCGCGGCCACGGCATCGAGGTGCTGGAAACCCGTCCCGGCCCGCGGCCACGCGCCAACCCGCGCGATCCCAGCTCGCTGGCCCCGGTCATCGGCGACGCGCACTTCATCCTCGCCGGCCATGCCGATACGCCGATTCGCCTGACCAGCAGCACGGTCGACGCCTATGGCCAGGCAGCGCTCCTCGATCCCAGCGAGTTTCTCAACGATCGTGCCCACCTGGACGCGTACCTTGCAGGGGAAACCGCGGGGGGGGAGGGGTTCGACGGGGATCTGATGTTCTGGTACGACGGCCGGGTCACCTGTTTCTCGGCAATCCACTACGCCCTGGGTGATCTCTACGAGGACGGCGTGGAGACCATCCTCGCCCGCCATCGCAGGGACCCTCTGCTGGCGGCGCTGCGCGACTTCGACCGGCGTCTCCTCGACCTCTACGGAGAGGTCCGGGACGACCTCCCTGAGCGGATCGCCGTCTCCACCAGCGTGCACCATCTCTTCCACCAGCTCACGTTCGACGCCGATGTCCGGCTGCACATGACCGAACGGTTGCTGGCCACGGCGTGACACCGGAACGGTGCGTCGCCACGCGGGACCCGGCGGCGATGGCGTCCGGCACCTGCTGACGAGGCTAGCCGGCATTTCTCACCAGCCTCCTGCTGCGGCGGCGCGAGACCGCGTATCTACTGCGTTGCGCTTGGATCGTGTGCTCGACGTACTGCAACGGC
>JASFUG010000366.1:0-3426 GCA_050050395.1 Nitrospirota bacterium | reverse complement strand
GTCTCCACGGCGGTCGTCCACGGTGATCGCCGCAAGTACTGCGTGGCGCTGGTCACCCTCGATCCCGACGCCGTCGCCAAGTGGGCCGAGGCAAAGGGCTTGCCGAACGACCCGACGGCAATCTCAAAACACGCCGAGATGGTGGAGTTGATCGAAGCCGCCGTGGCCGAAGCAAACCGCAACCTGGCTTCGTACGAGACCATCAAGAGGGTTGCCATCCTGCCCGACGAATTCTCCGTCGAGGCCGGCGAGCTGACACCGTCACTGAAGATGAAGCGCAGGACCGTGGAGCGGCACTACGCCGCGGTACTCGACTCCATGTATGAAACGGACGGCGACCCGGCTCCCTGAGGCGCGGCGGGGAAACGACGGCAGACCGGACCGAATCATGCGTCGGCGTCTCTGCGAGCCAGGAATGCGAGCACGCGCTGGGTGAGCAAGATCGCGGCGGCGGCGTCGTAGGACTGGAGGCTGGAATCGGCGAAGTAGTGCTGGTCGCCCGGGTACAGGAACAGCTGGGCGTCCGCGGCAGAGGCGACGAGGGTGCGGGCTGCGTCCACGTCACCTTCTCCCACGAAGATCGGGTCGTTGTCCATCCCGTGGATTTGCACCGGCACGTCGGCGGGCCAGGAGTCTCCAAACTCCGAGATGGGGATACACGAATAGAACAACAGTGCTCCGCGGGCTCCCGGTCGTGTCTGAGCCAGCTTCTGAGCCGGAACCACTCCCAGCGAGAAACCGGCGTATACCAGGTCGAGTGCGAGGTCCTCGGCGACACTGACCCCGCGCTCCATGAACACCCCGAACCCGATCTTGGCCGCGTGGGCAATCCCTTCCTCGAAGTCGTCGAAGATCCGGCCCTCGTACAGGTCCGGCGTGTGTACGACATGACCCGCCGCACGCAGCTCGTCGGCAAAATCCAGGAAACCGGCGGTCTGCCCTTGAGCATGATGAAACAGCAATACCTCGGCCACGAAGCCTCCTCCCTGGTGGACCGCGATCTTACGGATGGCACGTCGCAACCGGACGTTGTTTCTTCTCAGCGGTCCCAGGCGCAGCGATTGATGCCGTAGGACACTGCGACCGCAGGTCGATGCCCGCCAGATCGGCCTCGCGAGACGGGTTCACACGGAGTTCGCGGGAACCGGGGACCGCGGTCAAACGTCAAATCGTTCGCATCTGAGGAAAGAAGGAACCAATGGGGGCAAGCACCAAATGGATCGTCACCCTGGCCGTGGCGACCGCGCTCGTCGTCGGAGGAGCTCTCGCCGCCATGGCCGGAGCCAACGACGAAGACCCGACCACCGCACCAACGACGACCACAACCCCGACGACGACCCCACCCGTTGCGGGTCTTCGGGACGGTGAGACCACAGGGTGGGTCACGATCGACCCGTCGGCGCCCGGCATGCTCACAGTCGATCAGGTCGACATCCTGACCGGACGGGACGCACACGACGCCGCGGTGAACGCCGGCGTGATCAACGCCGATGAGGACCTGCCCAACGACATGTTCATCGACAACCCCGATGACGAGACCGTGGAGATCTCTCTGAGCGACGACGCGGTCATCACCATGATCTCGGCCATCACCCCCGACGAAACGGTCGGGGTGAGCTTCACCGATCTGGTGAGCCTCATCGACGGCACCTACGCGGGCACACCGATCTACGGGGTCGTTCCCGGGGCGCCGGTGCTCATGAGCATCACGATCGATGGTGGCTCGGCTACCTCGGTCTCCGCGGTGTACCTGCCATGAACGATACGATCGGAGACGGCCGGCCGGCTCGGATCGCGGTCGGCAGCGTGTTCGGCGCCACCGCGGCCCTGTTGGCTGGACTCGTCGCAGTGATGGTGGCCCCGGACAACGGCTTTGCCGACCTAGCCACAGCCGCGGTGACCCGAGCCGTCCTGGTGCCGTCGGGCGCGGTCGTGGGCGCGCTCGTCGGCTACCACCACAGACACTGACCTGAGAGCCCCGCTCACAGCGGGGCTCTACCTCATCGGGTCATCTGCTGCTCACCGGTTTGTCCAGGTTCTTCGTCGCATTCTTTCCCCGCCGATTCGACAACATATTGACATATGTCGATATAAGTGAGATCCTCCTTCATATAGACGTTCATCAATATGTGGAGTGCGATGATGGAAGAGATCCTCGACCTCCTGGGACGGGTAGCCGGCGACGTTGGCGACACCTTCTCCCGGGTCTGGCCATTCCTTGCCATCTCGGTGGTGGCTGCGGCTGCGGTCTCGGTGTACGTGGGAACCGATCGCGTCGCCACGCTGTTGAGACGGCGCACCTCGGTCGCCACCGGAGGGGCGGTGCTGCTCGCCACCCTCACGCCCTTCTGCTCCTGCGGCACCGCCGCGGTGCTCCTCGGGATGCTGGCCACCGCAGCGCCGTGGGCCCCGCTGGTGGCCTTCATGGTCGCCTCACCGCTCACCAGCCCGTCGGAGCTGGTGTTCTCTGCAGGTCTGCTCGGCTGGCCCTTTGCGCTCATCTTCTTTGTGGGCACAATCGTGTTGGGACTCGCCGCCGGCAGCGCAACGGCCCTCCTCGACCGACTCGGCTGGCTAGAGGGTCAGGCGCGCGTCGATGTCCCCAGCACCCAGGACACCGTGGTGGCCGCTCCCGGCATCGGCCCCGGGACCTTGTCCATCGCCGAATCGAAGTCCCTCCGTCGCCGCTGGAAGGTCGATCAGTTCATCTCTGAGCTGCTCGTTGTCGGGCGCAAGCTGCTGCTCTTCTTCATCGGGTTCACCGCCGTCGGCTACGTTGTCATCGAGGCGATTCCCACCGCCTGGCTCACCGACTACCTCGGCGCGGGATCGGCTCTGGCAATCCCTCTCGCCGCCGTGCTCGGCGTCCCGGCCTACATAAACACCGAAGCGTCGCTGCCGTTGCTGGCTGCGTTGATGGGAGGAGGGATGGGCCCGGGTCCGGCTATGGCCTTCCTGGTCACCGGCGCCGGAACCAGCTTCGGGGCGATCAGCGGACTATTCGTCATCGCTCGGAAACGGGTCGTGGGACTCGTTGTGGCGCTGCTCTTCGTCGGAGCGGTGGCGATGGGTCTGGTAGCCGCGGCGTTGCTGTGACCGACCGTGTCGCTGATCGGCACCACAGCCCCCCACCGCTCGTGTAGGTTCCGCAGGGTGAATCGAGACGAACTCCGTGCCGCTCAGGAGCCGCTCAAGCAGCGATACCGGCAGCAGCCCGAGGCTGCCCTGGTCACTCTGGAGGCCGAGGGAGAGATGGGCGAGGGCGTTACCTGTGCAGGGGTCACCATGAACGCGGTGGCGACCTCCATCGGAGTCGAAATCAAGCGCGGCGTCGTACACGCCGAAGGCGACCTCGACTTCCGCGGTACCCTCGCCGTGGCCAAGGACGCCCCGGTGGGCTTCCGAGCTATTCGGCTCTCCTTCGAC
>JASFUG010000365.1:0-3436 GCA_050050395.1 Nitrospirota bacterium | reverse complement strand
CGCAACGGCGCCGTGGATCATGGACTGGAGGGTGTGCTCGAAGAAGCGGTCCAGCTCGATCGGCTCCGGGCGGCTCACCTCGGTGAGGACCCGCTCGATCTCGGCGGCGAGGGCCGCGAGGTTCGGTGCCCGCTGCTCCCCCGGATGTCTTGTGGCATCGTGTCTCCCATGAACGCGACGACGAACGACGGCCGCCGGGTCGACTTGAACCCCGACGCACTGGACGCCTTGCGGGCGCGCGTCCGAGGGCCGGTGCTCCTGCCGGGCGATGACGGGTACGAGGACTCCCGGACCGTGTGGAACGCGATGATCGACCGCAGGCCCGCGGCGGTCGTACGCTGCCTCGGCTCCGCCGACGTGGTGTCGTGCGTGCAGTTCGCCGGGGAGCACGATCTCCTGCTCTGCATCAAGGTCGGCGGGCACAACATCGCGGGTCTCGCGGCGGCGGATGGCGCGCTGATGCTCGACATGTCGCGGATGCGCGGGGTGTGGGTGGACCCGAGCGCGCGGATCGCCCGCGCGCAGGCGGGATGCCTGCTCGGCGACGTGGACCGCGAGACGCAGCTCCACGGGCGCGCGCCGGTGCTCGGCTTCGTCTCGGCGACGGGCATAACCGGCCTCACCCTCGGCGGCGGCTTCGGCTACCTCACCAAGCGCTGGGGGGGACGTCGGACAACGTGACGGGAATCGATCTGGTGACCGCCGACGGACGGCTGGTGCGGGCCAGCGACGAGGAGAACCCGGATGTGTTCTGGGGGCTCCGCGGCGGTGGCGGCCACTTCGGTGTCGTGACCGGGATCGACTACGCGCTCTATGTGGTCGGCCCGGAGGTCGTCGGCGGGGTCGTCGCCTGGCCGGCGAGCGAGGCGCCGGCGGTGCTCGAGCTCTTCCGGGGTCTCGCCGAGAAGGCACCGCCCGAGCTCACGCTGGTGACCTTCATGGGGCCGGCTCCGCCCGCGCCCTGGCTGCCGAAGGAGATCCACGGGACACCGATCGTCGCGATCCAGGCGTGCCACTCGGGAGACCCGGCGGAAGGCGAGAAGGCGGTCGCCCCCATCAAGGGGTTCGGCAAGCCGATCGGCGACATCCTGGTCCAGGCCGTACGCCCAGTTGCAGTCGCTGCTCGACGCGACCCAGCCCAAGGGCCGGCGTTACTACTGGAAGAGCGAGTACCTGCCGCGCATCGACGCAGGGGTGTGTACGAAGTTCATGGAGCACGCGGCGGAGATCCGGTCGCCGCACTCCGCCGTGATCCTGTTCCAGCTCGGCGACGCCCTGGGTCGCCTGCCCACGGATCATTCGCCGGTCGACAATCGCGACGCCCGCTACGTGCTCAACGTGGCGGGGTCGTGGGAAGAGGCCACGGACGACGCGGCGAACATCGAGTGGGCGCGCGCGGCGTGGAGCGACATGCGGTCGTTCTCCACCGGCGGGACGTACGTCAACTTCCTCACCGATGAGGAGGGCCACGAGCGCACGATGGCCGCCCTCGGGGAGGGGCTCGGGCGCCTCGCGGAGATCAAGGCGCAGTGGGACCCGAGGAACGTCTTCCGCACCAACCGGAACATCGAGCCGGCGTGAGCCGGACCCGCTGCTAGCCGGCGCATCTCACCAGCGATCGTCGTGTGGCCGTGTCGATGGTGGCAGATCCTGGTCGGCCCGCAAGGTCGAACCGCAGGCTTGGCCGGAGCAAGAAGCCGAACGCGGACAAGGCAACGCAATGCGGGCGGATGCCCCGTGTAACGGCGTGGTGCGGGCCAACGTTTCTCCATCGACGCGCAATGGCGCGGAAGTCATCCCTGCTGCTCGTTCCCCTGATCGACCTCTAGAAGACGCACACCGGCGAGATCGACGTCTCGACCGGCGGCCCTCTTGGAGGCGATGACGTCGTCCTTCGAAACCACGTAGAAGGACGGTCCTTGATAGTCGACGGTCCTTCGATTCTGCCACGCGCCGGCAAACTCCAGTCCCGGTGTGGAGGTCTGAACGTCGATCCGGACCACGTCCTTGAAGACGGTGATCGCGTTGGCGAGCAGGGCGTCGAGCTCGATCAGGGATTTGGTACCGAGCCCGGATTCCCCGAGGGCGTCGAGGAGGCGCTTCGCGTTTTCCGCGGTGGCCTCGATCAGGATGTCGAGGTCAAAGGTTGCACGAGGGACGCCGTGGAGGACGGCTGCGATATCCCCGATGACGACCGCGGATTTCATGTTGCTGAAAGGATCGGAATACTTCTTTCAGTCTGTTGAGCATCCTTGAAGTCCGGCATGTTGGGGTTGGCCGCGAGGGCGAGGTCCGTGAAGGAGCAGAGCAGGTCCATCCTCTCGGCCAGGGAGAGGGACTGAAACCACCGGGCCTTGGCCTCGGGGGTTTCCTCGCTCCGATCGTGGGAGATGCTGCCGTGCATCATCCGTGGCGGCTACCGGCCACGCAGGTAGCGGTCGATGCCGGCGGCGGCGTGACGGCCTTCGGCGATGGCCCACACGACCAGCGAGGCGCCGCGGTGCATGTCGCCGGCGGCGAACACGCCCTCGACCGAGGACTGGTAGTGCCCGTCGATCGCCACGTTGCCCCGCGGGTCGAGCTTCACTCCGAGGTCGTCCAGGAGGCCGGTGCGCACCGGGTGGACGAAGCCCATGGCGAGGAGCACCAGGTCGACCTCCATCGTGAACTCGGAGTCGGCCACCTCCAGCATCTCGCGGCGGCCGTTCTCGGTGGGCTCGCTCCACTCCAGGCGCACCCCGTGCAGGTGGGTGACGCGCCCGCTATTGCCGGTGAACGACTTGGTGGCGACGCTCCACTGGCGCGCGCAGCCCTCCTCGTGGGAGGAAGAGGTGCGCAGGACCATCGGCCAGTTGGGCCAGGTGCCGGGGGAGGGACGGTCGGGGGGCTGGGGGAGGAGCTCGAACTGGTGCACCTCGGCGGCGCCCTGGCGGTTGGCGGTGCCGACGCAGTCGCTGCCCGTGTCGCCGCCGCCGATCACCACCACCTTCTTGCCCCGGGCATCGATGGCCGTATCGTCGGCGATGGCGTCACCGGCGAGGCGGCGGTTCTGCTGCGTGAGGTACTCCATGGCGAAATGGACGCCGGCCAGCTCACGTCCGGGCACCGGCAGGTCACGGGGCGCCATGGCGCCGCCGGACAGGAGTACCGCGTCGAAGTCGCGGCGCAGCTCATCGGCGGCGAGGTCGACGCCGACATGGACGCCGGTGCGGAACTCCACGCCCTCGGCGGCCATCTGCTCCATGCGCCGGTCGATGGTCCACTTCTCCAGCTTGAAGTCCGGGATGCCGTAGCGCAGCAGGCCGCCGATGCGGTCGGCCTTCTCGAACAGGGTCACGGCGTGGCCGGCACGGGCGAGCTGCTGTGCCGCCGCCATGCCGGCGGGACCCGAGCCGACCACGGCCACCCGGTTGCCGCTCTTCCGGGCCGGCGGCTC
>JASFUG010000364.1:0-3436 GCA_050050395.1 Nitrospirota bacterium | reverse complement strand
TAGAGGCCCGGGGTTCCGCGGCCGAGGTCGGTGCAGTCCTGTTCGCTGAGATGGCGCGGAGCGGTCCGGATGGTGACGGTGTCGCCCGGCGTGCTCGCCTCCAGCGCGTTGACGCACAGGTTGAGCAGGGCGTCGTAGAGGGCGCCGCCGTCCATCTCCACGGGCAGGGGCGACTCGTGGGTCTGCACGGCGATCTCGACCCGGCTCACGTAGATCGGGGTCAGGAAGCCGGCGACCTGGGCCACAGTCTGGTTGAGGTCGATCCGGTCCACGCGTCCCAGGCGCGGCTCGCTGAGGTATAGCAGGTGGTTGGCGAGCTCACCGCCGCGGGTCGCCTCCGCGATGATCTCCTGGGCGCTCTCCACGATCGACGACAGACCCCCGTCGCGCTCCGCCTCGTCGGCGATGAGCTGGGCCTGGCCGAGGATGCCCGTGAGCAGATTGTTGTAGTTGTGTGCGATGCCGTGGGTCAGGCGGCCGACCGCGGCGAGCTTCTCCGACTGGCAGAAGGCGCATTGCTGGCGGGTCTCCCGGGTGATGTCGCGCACGACCGCGAAGACCACGGGCGGCTTCGCCTTGTCCACAGGGATCAAGGTGATCGCCACCGGGCGGCCCGCAGCGTCGGCCGCCGGCGATGGAATGGCGATGACGCCCGTCGCGTGGCCGCCATGCCCTTGCAGGGCGTCGGTCAGCGTCTGCTGTACCGTGCCCATGGTGTCGCTGGTGAACAGGGCGAGGAACGGCTCGCCGAGGGCATCGCCGAGGTCAAGGCCGAGGTTCTCTTTCAGATTGGGGGTGATTTCACGCACGTCGCCCGATTCATCCAGGGTGAAGATGGTGTCCGGGTGGGACTCCCACAGGGACAGGGCCTCCTCTTCCGACTCGTAGAGAGCGCGGACCCGGGTACCGGTCTCCACCAGATTGTCGACCTTCGCCATGAACAGCCGCGTGTCGAAAGGCTTGCGCAGGTATTCGAGGCTGCCCGCCTTGATCCCCTCGAGCTCGTCCTCCTCATCGCGGGCGTGGGCGGTGATCAGCATCACCGGCACGTCCTGGTAGTAGGGGTGGTCCTTGAGCATCGAGCACAGGGAGAGACCGCGAACGCCGGGAAGACGATCGTCCAGCACCACCAGGGAGGGCCCCGGCTCCGGCAAGGGCTCGTTGTTCAGGAGCCCCGGTATGGCGTATCCCTCGGGTCCGCCCACCACCTGGTAGCCGCCGTCCTCGAGGAGGGCGGTAATCATGTTGAAGGTGTCGGTGTCGTCTTCGACCAGCACCACGGTGGGGCATGGCTCCATGTGTGACTCCTGAATGGGGGGCGGTTGGAGCGGGTCATCGATGACCCGTATGTTACAGCCACCATTGTAACGACGCCGCATGGGCGGCGGGAATCGCCCCCCGTGGCGGACCCTCGTTCACACTTCGGAAGAGAACGCCGGGGCTTGCGCGGGATGGGGGACGAGGCGTGGGCCGTAGGTCGGCCGCGGTGTGGTGGGCGGATCGCCTCTTCGCGCCCTGCCCGGCCGCCGATCAGGCCGCGCACAGGTTCCGAGATATGGTATCGCGGCAGCACGGAATGGCGAAGAATGCGAATGGATGGTTGTACTGTCTTCCGTGCTTTTCAACTTTTTCACATTTTTGTGTTCTCTTCGCGCCATGGGACGGGGTGCAGCGGAGTAGAGGGGATCGGCGGTCGTGCCCTTGACTGTCCGTACGCCCGTCTCTTGCCTCCAATCCCCAGCCCGACAGACTGCGAGCCGTGGCCTCCATACACCTGTCGCAGATCGATCTCCCGATCCAGTCCAAGCTGGCGCTGGAGGTCTTCGTGATCTGGCTGGTCCTGATGCCGGTGACCGTCGGCGTTAGCTATCACGCCATGTACGACCGGTTGATGCGGGCGGAGGAGCGGGCGTTGGACGACGGCCGGCGCATGGTGGCGAGCCTGATCGAGGGGCGTCGTACCAGCGTGGAGGAGGAGATGCGCCTGCTCGCAAAGAGCCAGGCGCTCCAGCGACGGCTCTTCGCCACGCTGTATCGCGGGCGTCCGGATGAAGTCCCCTCGCGAAGGGATGATGAAGCGCCGGAGATCCTCGCCATCTTGAAGGGATTCCAGACCGGACGCCTACCGAAACACGTGCTGGTGACCGACCTGCTGGGCCACGTCTTCGCACGCCTCGACCGCACTCCGCCGGTCGAGGACGTGGAGGTGCTCCGTTCCGAGACCCTCATCGACGGTCCGACCAGCCGCTGGATCCGCTTCGATGGCTCGCCTTCCCTGCTGGTGTTGGTGCCCGTGGACAACCCGGGTGAAAGTGGCGAGGCGATCGGCTACATCGCCGCGATCGAGCCATTGGATGCGGAGCTGCTGCAATGGCTGCGCCTCAACACGGACTTCGAGCACGCGGTGTCGGACTACCAGGGGCGGGTGGAGCAGGCGACCAGCGATGCATTGCCATCGTCGATCCCGATCCACGCGCCGCCGCACTCCGGCGAGGTGATCGAGGCGGGCGGCTATCTGTTCTCGGTACACGCGGATCCGCGGGCGGACTTTCTGCTGCTCTCGGCGGCACCGGTCGAGGTGGTCACATCGTCGGCCCGCGGCGCGGCGCGCTCCACGGTGATCGCGACCTCGGCGGTCGGCGTGGTTCCCATCCTGCTCATCATCGCCGGCGGGCAGCGGCTGCTGCGGCCCTTGTCGCGCCTGACGCGGCGCATGGCCTCCTACGTCGGGCCCGGTGCGCCGGAGGCGCAGCGCGACCAGGTCATGACCCTGGAAAAGGCGTTCGCGGCGATGCTGGAGACGATCGCACAACGCGAGGCGCGTCTCCGGGAGGCTGCGGAGCGCCTCGAAGCGGCCAACGTGGAGCTCACCAGCCTCGATCGCCTCAAGACCGAGCTGCTGGCCAACGTCTCCCACGAGCTGCGGACCCCTCTGGTCTCCATCCGCGGCTATGCGGAGATGCTTCGCGACGGCAAGGCGGGACCGGTCACGGACAAACAGAAGCAGTACCTCGAGGTGGTGTTGCGCAACACGGTCAACCAGGCGAGGCTGATCGACGAGCTGCTGGAGTTCACCTCGCTGGGCCAGGGTAGGTCGACCCCGCGAACCGAGGTGCGGGACCTGCGGCCGGTGATCGCGCAGGTGGTCGACGACTATCGCCCGGAGATCAGGAAGAAGGGGCTCGAGCTCCGCGTCGAGCTGGGCGACGTTCCGCTGTCGGCGGCGATCGATGCGTCGCGTCTTGGCCAGCTGATCAGGAACCTGCTCAGCAATGCGGTGAAGTTCACCGAGCCCGGAGGCGGCGTCGCTCTGGATGCGCAGCGGGCCGATGACGAGATCCTGGTGAGGGTCTCGGACACGGGGATCGGCATCCCGCAGGAGCAGCTGGAACAGATCTTCACCCGCTTCCACCAGGTGGAGCGCGGCATGGCGCGC
>JASFUG010000363.1:0-3445 GCA_050050395.1 Nitrospirota bacterium | reverse complement strand
TCAATTGAGCTTCGCCCATCCCTCCCCCCAACCCCCCATGCCCCGACCCCGACCTCGTTTGTTCGAGAGCCACAGCTGCTCCGGTTCAGCATGAGGGGTAGTGAGCAATGCGGCCCTTGCACACATGGGATTCATCCGAACAGGGCGCTCAGGGCACGCACCAGCGAGCCCTGCGTTGGCTTCTCCCGGGGCGGGCTGAGGCGCTTGGCGCCGCGCGCCTCCTGTGGCGGGCGTTCGTGGATCTTCACCATCCCCATCTCGCCGGTATGGTCGCGGACCAGGGTTACCGGCGTGGTCCACAGGAGGCCGTCGTCGGCCTCGAACACCGCGAGGTAGGGTGCCGGGAGGCTCAGGCGCTCTAGGCGCAGGGCGTCGCTCCCCTCGTTGCGGATCACCACCCGGGTCACCGCCCGGTGCGGCCGCTTCGGTACCTCCTCCAGATGGAGCCGGCCCGCGGTGCGGCTGTCGTAACAGAGCTGCCCCTCGCGGGTGGAGGGTCCGAACCAGGTGTCCGACGACCTTTGGATCGGGACCTCCGTCAGGTCGCATGCCGGCTCCGGCACAGAGAGATGGAGCCACACGGGGGAGCTGACGAACAGGGTCGCCTCCTCTCCCGCCGGCAGGTGAAAGGGCGTGACCGGCCGGCTGATCACCGGGCGATCCGCCAGGGCAGGGCGGATCTGTAGCGCTTCGCCGGTCTCGCGGAAGACGTATCGCTCCTGGTTCTCGTAGGCCGGCAAGGGGTCGGTGGTCGTGGCAACCGAGCAGACCACCTCCGCGTCGGTCACCTCCACCCAGCCGTAGCCGAGCTGCCACTCGTGGCGCGCCCGGCGCATGGCCAGGCGCAGGGGGCCGATGCACCACGTCGTCGTCTCGCCCGCGGCGAACCGGAACTCGCCCCACCACCCGGTGCTGCGTCGCGTCGCCTCGCTCACGGTCGTCTCGGTCGCGTCCTCGAATGGCGTCCAACCTGTGCGGAAGCCTCAGTCCCACCACCGTCCGCAGCGACCACAGTTCACGCGACCCCGACCCGGCCGGTCAAGCATCGCGGCGGATCTACCGTGCTCGCCACGCATCCAGCCACGCCGGCAAAGCTGGAACGATCGCGCCGAAAGGGAGACGTGCCGCGTTCCTCTTGGCCTGCATTTTTCACCACGTTCGCATTGGTGGATGGCGCTGCGGTGCAGCGCCGTGCCGTAGGTGCGAATTCATTCGCACGATGCCGGAAGGGCCGGGGATACGGTGCCGGCCGAGTGAATTCGGCCCTACGCGTAGGCTGCTATGCTTCCTGCGGTCGGGAATCATGGGTGTGGTGAGAAATGCGGGCTGAGGAAGGCAGGCAGCGTAGGAACGCAGGAAAGGGGACACGTTGCGTGGCGGGGCCACCACTTCGTGCCTTCCTGCCCCCTTCCTGCATTCCTTAGAGGCGGTTGCCAGCCAGGCGTGCAGCCGTCTCCCGTGTTCGCCGCCAGCCTCCCGTGTCAGGCTGCCTTCCGCCGCAGGGTCAGTCGCAGCACCAGGTAGCCCACCACGCCCGACAGGATCGAGCCGGCCAGGATGCCGAGGCGGTCGTCGACCGCGAGGTCGAGACCGCCCTGCTCGAAGGCCAGGGAGCTGATGAACAGGCTCATGGTGAAACCGACGCCGCACAGCGAGGCGATCCCGCACATGGACGGCCAGTGGGCGCCCTCGGGGAGGCGGCCGACGCCGAGCCTCACCGCGACCCAGGCGAAGCCCAGGACACCGATCTGCTTTCCGAGGAACAGCCCGGCGGCGATGCCGACCGGCACCGGCTGGACCAGGGAGGCGAGGGAGAGGCCGTCGAGGGAGACCCCGGTGTTGCAGAACGCGAACACCGGCAGGATCCCGTAGGCCACGGTGGGGTGGAGATCGTGCAGCAGCCGTTCGAGGGGCGAGGCCCCCGGCGGATCCTCGGTGCGCAGGGGGATGAACAGGGCGATCAACACCCCGGCGAGGGTCGCATGGACACCGGACTTGAGGACCGCCACCCACAGGACCACGCCGACGGCGATGTACGGGGTGATGGTCAGCACCCGCTTGCGATTCAGCGCGAATAGCATCGCCGCCGCCGCCCCGGCGACCGCCAGGGATGCGGGCGAGATGTCGGCGGTATAGAAGAGGGCGATGACGACGATCGCGCCGAGGTCGTCGACGATCGCCAGGGTGAGGAGGAAGAGCTTCAGCGACGGCGGGACCCGGTCGCCGAGGAGGGAGAGGATGCCCAGGGCGAACGCGATGTCGGTCGCCGCGGGGATCGCCCAGCCCTTCATCGCCACCGGGTCACCCCAGTTGATCAGCGAGTAGATCAGGGCCGGCACGGCCATACCCCCCACCGCGCCGATCACCGGCAGGGCCACGGTGGCTGGATTGGCGAGCTCGCCTTTGAGGACCTCGCGCTTGATCTCCAGCCCGACGACCAGGAAGAAGACGGCCATCAGGCCGTCGTTCACCCACAGCAGGAGCGGCTTGGCGATCTCGAAGTCGCCGACACGGATCGCCACCAGGGTGTCGAGCAGGGCGTCGTAAAGCGGGTGGGCCGCGGTGTTCTCGGCGACCATCGCCAGGGCCGCGGCGATCAGGAGCAAGATGCCGCTGGCCGCCTCGAGACGCAGGAACTCGCGGACGGCCTCGACGATCGCCTCGGCGGCGTCACTCGGGTCCAGGGTGTTCAATAGATCTTTCATGGGCGGGCGGTGGTGTGGCCGGGTCGGTCGATTCGTATTCGCCCGGCGGGTTTATCCGAAACTTCTAGCCAACGGCCGGGGACCATCCGAGGTCAATGCGTCGATCGCCGGGTCGATTCGCGCCTCGTACCACGCTGGTCGGGCGTTGGTGTCGGTGGTGGATGTTACCGCTTGTAGAGTTTTTCCGACGGTCTCCTCGGCGCAAGACGGTGTCGCTCGGACGCTAGCACCGCGAAATCAACGGATTGCACACATTCTTGGCCGTTGGCACCAGTATTGCCAGTGGTTCGCTGGGCCGAACGTGGCTCGGGTCTGCTCCGCCAGGACGCGGTAGAGGCAGGGCCGACCGATCATAAGCTCCCCGGTGGGCTATCTCGACCGCCCGCGACGGCATGAAACCTCCGAGCCGTCCGCTCTCTCTTGACCTTATTCCTTCCCGTTCTCTCTGCCCGCTGTCGATGAGCGGGTCCGGCCACCGGTCCTCTTGAGGTACGCAGTCATGATCGCCATGAAACACCACGGCCCATCTCGGTCAATTTCTTGTGCGGCGCGTCACCTGCTCGTCACGGCAGCCTGTCTCGTGGTCAGTCTGACCACGGCCCACGCGACCGAGATCGGCCGGGAGGTCGCGATGTCCCACCACCTCCAGGACGGCGAGGAGTACACGGTGCGGTTGCCGACGCTGATCGCCCACGGCCGGGACCTGTTCGCGGCCTTGTGGACCGTCGAGGAGGGCGGCG
>JASFUG010000362.1:0-3459 GCA_050050395.1 Nitrospirota bacterium | reverse complement strand
ACCTCCTCGCCGAGAAGCTCTTCCAGCTCCACCTTGCTGCGCTCGATCTCCTCGCGGGCGCGGTCCCGGTCGACCTGGGCGAGCTTGGCGTGGGAGACGCCGTGGGAGCCGAAGTCGATGCCCGCACGGCGCAGCTCCAGGATCCGCTCGCGGCTCAGCAGCGGCGGGGTGGCGCGGCCGTCGGCGGCGAACCACGTGGCGTCTTGCCCGATGAACCCGGACAGGAGGTAGACCATGGCGGGGAAGCCGTAGCGCGCCAGGGCCGGGTAGGCGTGCTCGTAGAAGTTCTCGTAGCCGTCGTCGAAGGTGAGCACCACCGCCCGGGGCGGGATGGGACGGGCGCCGCGCAGGCCGTCCAGGGCCTCGTCGAGGCGCAGGACGTGGTAACCGAAGCGGTGCAGGTAGGCCATCTGGGCGGCGAAGCGCCGGTAGTGGCAGTAGGTGGAGCGGTGCGCGTCCATGCGCGGGAAGTCGCCCACCTGGTGGTACATCAGGATCGAGATGCGGTTGCCGGCCACGCGCTCACCCCTCCGCGGTCAGGAGCTCATCATAGAGGTCGAGGTAGCGCCGGACCACGGCGGTACGCGAGAACTCCCGTGCCAGATGGTCGCTGCCGTGGCGCACCAGATCCGCGGCGAGAACGTCGTCGTGCAACACATGCAGGATCCCCTGGGCGAGACCTGCCTCGTCCTCGCACTCCACCTGCCAGGCGTCCTCCTCGTGGTGGGTGATCTCGCGCGCCCCGCGGAAGCGGCTGGTCACCAGGGGCTTGCCGTGGGACCACGCCTCGAGGATGACGTTGCCCAGGGTCTCCAGCTCCAGGGAGGGGAAGGCCACCAGGTCGGAGGCCTGATAGCAGGGGCTCGGGTCGGTGCGCCAGCCGGCCCATGCGACGCGCTCGGTGACGCCGAGGCCACGCGCCTGGGCCTCCAGCTCGGGGCGCAGCGGGCCGTCACCCACCAGCAAAAGCCACAGGGGCCGGTCGTGGACGGCGGCCGGCAGGTGCGCGAAGGCGCCGAGGAGGTATTGATGGCCCTTCACCGGCACGAAGCGGCCGGCGGTGACCACCACCAGGGCCTCCTGCGGGATCCCCAGCTCGCGCCGCAATGCCGCCAGCTCTTCGGCGGCGACCGGACGCGGCGGATCGATGAAGTTCGAGATGTGGTAGACCCGGCGCGCCGGCATGCCGCCCTGGATCAGGTAGTCGCACACCCCGCGGGTGTTTCCGATCCAGGCGTGGGCGTGGTGGTAGCCGGCCAGCTTGTAGTAGCCGCCGAGGCGCGAGACGTGTACCGGGCCGTGGCCCGGGCGCACGTGGGTGAGGCGCGTGGCACGGCCCATGTAAGTCTGGACGATCGCCGGCCGGATGGCTCGCAGGGCGAGGGTGATCGCCCGCCGCGACACCGGGTCCCAGACGGTACGCATGGGCGACTGGTGCACCGGGATCCCCGCCGGCACCTGCGGTACCACTTCGCTTCCCGCGCGCAGCATCGCCTCCACCGACACACCGCCCTCGTGCAGGGCCTCGATCAGGCGCAGGTAGAAGCGCTCCGCCCCGCCCAGGGTCTTGCTCCCGACGATGTGCAGCGAGGTCGGCATGGTCACGGTCGGTGCTAGCAAACGAGCAGCGTGTCAGACGCGGCGGGCTCGGCAAAGGGCCGTATGGAACAGCACCGTTCGTAGGGCGGGCTTTAGCCCGCCGGACGCCGTCCCTCTTCGAAAACGGCAGTGGCCGGTTGAAACCGGCCCTACGGATTCGCGCGAGGCTCACGGCAACGAGCGCTGTGCCTTTCTCATCCGCTACGCATTTCCTACATTCCTACCTCCCGCGTTCCGGGCGAACTGAGTTACCGGCACAGCTCACCCCTCGAAGCGGTAGCCGAACATCTCGATGTCGGGGGCGAAGTGCTCGGCTACCAAGGCCCGCGTGGCGTCATTGTAGTAGCTCTGGTAGCCCGCCCGGTCCTTCGCCTGGCGCTTGTGAGCCAGGGTCGGCGGCGGCACGCCGATGCGCCGGCACACCTCCTGGAAGTCATCGGCGAGGTTCTCGTAGCGCCCGACGAAGTCCACCAGCACCCGGCCGTGCAGGTCGATCAGGTAGTCGCTCTGCAGCTCGATCGAGGTGTCGATGTGGAACTGGTAGGGCCGCGCCGGGTCGAGCTTGTAGCGCAGGAAGGATTCGAAGTCGTCGTGGCCGGCCAGGTAATGGGGCCGCTCGCGGCGGATGTGGTGGAAGGAGCTGACCTGCAGGTCCCACGGGTTGCGCACGAAGGCGAACTTGAACAGGGAGTCGAAGACCTCCCGGGGCAGCATCTCGTAGGCGCAGATCACCTTGGCGTGCCGCGGGATCTTGGCGCCGATGCGGTGGCCGGTGAGGTGACTGATGCGGCTGCACACGAATTGCGGCAGATAGAGCGGGTCGCGCCAGCGGTAGCGCTCCAGGGTGGCGCGCACGCTGGTGCCGCCGGTCTTGGCGATGTGGACGAAGAGGAACTTGTATTTGTGTGAGATCAGCATGGTGATCGCTCACAGGTCGGCGAGGTCGAGCGCCGCCAGGTAGGCGCGGGTCGCCGCCTCGACAGTGTATTCCGCAACCGCCTCGCGCAGGACCGCCGCCGCTAGCGGGGCATCCAGGGTAGCGCCCATCGCCGTGGCGAGGGTCGTGTCATCGCCCACCGGGACCAGCGGCCCGTAGCGCCCATCGGCGAGGATCTCGCGCGGACCCGATGGGCAGTCCGTCGCGACGGCCGGTGTGCCCAGGGCGAGCGCCTCGACCAGCACGCTACCGAGCCCCTCCCAGCGTGACGAGAGCACGAATAGCCGCGCCCGCGCCATCCAGGCGTAGGGATTGGGGTCAAAGCCCGGCAGCATGACGCGGTCCGCCACACCGAGCTCGCCGGCGAGCGCTTCCAGCATGTCACGCTGCCGTCCCTCGCCGAGGATCACGAGCCGCGCCGGCCGGTCGACATTGAGGCGCGCGAAGGCACGCACCAGGGTGGCGAAGTCCTTCTGCCGGGTGAGCCGGCCGGCACCGAGGATGACCGGGTCGCCACCGTCTTCCAGCCACCGATGCGGACACGGTGATGCGGCCAGCTCCGTGAGGCGTGGGCTCACCACCGGGTTGCGTACCACGGTGATGCGCGCCTCGGGCACCTTGGTCGTGCGCCGTGCGTCCTCGGCGACCCCGTCGGAGATGGCGATGATCCGGTCGACCTTGCGATAGAACAGCGGCATCGGCGCCAGGCGCGCCATGCGGGCAAGCGGCGAGCGCCCTTCGAGGGATGCCGTGAGGTTGGTCCCGAGGCGGCCCACCAGCCGGCCACGCCAGCCGGCGAGGCGCCGCGCCAGGGCGGCGGCGCGGATCGCACGATCCTTGGCGGCGAGCACCGCGTCCGGGCGCTCCCGCCGCAGGTACCGCACCAGCGACGGGACGGCGACGGCGCTGTGGCGCACGCCGAG
>JASFUG010000361.1:0-3468 GCA_050050395.1 Nitrospirota bacterium | reverse complement strand
GAAGTAGTGGTCCGGCAGCCGGTAGAGCCAGGGCAGCAGGCCGCCGGCGTCTCGCTGGCCACGCACGTGGCAGACCACCGGCACACGCAGCACCTTGGCCACGAAGATCGCCGCACGGTTGCACAGGGGCTCGTTGTTGGCATGCACCAGGTCCGGCTGGAAACGCAGGGCAAGCCACAAGAGCTGCGCGAAGAACGGCACAAAATTGACGAGGTCATCGAGCCGCGCCAGGAGTTGCTGGACGACCCAGCGCAGCCCTGGTACACGATTGGGCCAGGTGGCGTCCCGAAGCCGCGCCTTCCACGCCACCACGTCGAGCCGGCGGTCACGAATCGGACGCCAGGGGCCATCTTCTGCCAGGGCCTCATAGGGCCCACCGCGCCGGCCCGTCACCATCAGGGGCGCGAAACGGGCACGATCGAGATTGCGCACCAGATGGCGTAGACAGACCACCGCCCCGCCGTAGCCGATGCCGTTCTCCACCAGGAGCACCCGCTTGGGTTGGAGGCCTCCTCCGGGGACGCGGCCGGCCGGTGCAACGACACCTCGACCTGTGACCTTGCGCAACGCGGCGAGTACCGGTCGCGGCAGGCAGGAGAGTGCGAAATAGCGCGCCGCACGCCCCCTGATCTGGGTCCGCAGAGCACGCCACAGAGCAGCGCGCGCCTCGGACCGACGATCCCGGCGGAACAGCGCGTAGCCGAGGTCCGTGTGGCGCTCCGCCGCCCACCGATCGAGGTCGATCCCCTGGACCTCCAGCACGCCGCGTCCCCAGCCACGGATCACCTCCCCCACCCGCGCCAGCTCGCGCAGTAAGGGCACCTCGCGCCGACTGAGGTTCGCTGCGTGTCGCCGGCGCCACATCAGGATCTCGGGCAGACAGGCGATGGGGTAGCGGGCGGCGATGCGGCACCACAGCTCCAGGTCCTCGCCGTAGCGCAGATACGGGTGGAAGCCGCCGACCTCCACCAGGACATCACGCCGCACCAACACCGTGCCCGTGGGGATGAAATTCGCAGCCAGAAGCTCCCGTACCGCCGCCGGGATATGCCGGCCGTCCAGGGCGCGAAACCGCTCGAGCTGACCATGGCGGGCGAGCACCGACTCGACGAGGATCTTGCCCTCGCCGTCGATCTCCCCCATATCGCCACTCACCATCACCACATCCGGGTGCTGCCGGAGGTAGTCGAGCTGGTCGGCGAGCTTGCCCTCGGTCCAGCGGTCGTCCGCGTCGAGGAAGGCAATCCAGTCGCCGGTGGCGGCAGCCACACCGCGGTTACGCGCCGCGCCGGGACCGCGATTCTCCTGATACAGATAACTCACACCCTCGCCCAGTCCCAGGACCGCCTCGGCGGTGGCGTCGGTCGAGCCGTCGTCGACCACGATGATCTCCTGCACCGGTCCCGTCTGGGCACGGACGCTCGCCACCGCATCGGCCACGAAGGCCGCCCCGTTGTACACCGGGATGACCACGCTGATGGCGGCGGTGTCAGCCATGGAGCGCTCCGGTCTGACCCGCACCCAGTGTGGCCGTCCGGCTGACTCGCCCGGCCATGGCGTCGAGCACAGTCAGCAACAGCACACCGGGCACGATCAGTCCGGTCCCGGCCACCAGCCAACGCAACTTCTCGTGCCTGCGCCACAGCCGCCTCAGAAAGCCGGCGACCCGCCGCGGAGTGGACGCCCGGCGCAGTGCCGGCCACTTCCCGCGGGTGAGCGCATCCGCCAGCTCACCCCGTTCCAGCCATCGACCCCACTCCGGCGATGCGGCGAACCGTACCCACGGGTAGTGCCGGCACACGCGGTCCAAGAGCTCATCGAGACCAAGGAGGGCCTGCTCCTGTGATGCAAGGCAGGTGTAGTTGTATCGGTGGGTCGAGACGACCGCGGGCTGTGCCTCACCAAAGCGGCGCCGCACCTCACACCACGCCGCTTCCCAGCCGCGGCCATCCGCCGGCTCGTACATCACGTTGCGCACCAGGTAGCGCTGGCCGTGACGGTTGGTGCTGCCCGCATGGATCCACTGCGGCGACTGGATGTAGCTGCCGTCCGAGTCGCGGCCGATGCAACGATAACCGGCAGTCTGGATGTATCGCACACCTGCCCCTGCCCATGCCGCCTCCGTGTCGTCGTCCCAGAGGTAGCACGGCGCCACCGCGCTGCTCGGCAAACCTCCGAAGGCGCGCGCGAAGAGACGGATTCCCTCCGCCACCATGACACTCTGCTGGTCTGCCGCTACCGGTCGGGTGGGGAGCTCGCCGCCATCGACGAAGTGGCCCTGCAAGGGCGAGTCGAGGGTTTCCCAGTCACTCCAGCCCGGCGTTTCCAACAGGGCGCGGAGCTCAATATCGCCGTCGCGGGCACGGCGCACCAACGCCTCTGGATTGAGGTGCTCGCGGCCGTGGAGCTGGGGGATGAATGTGCCGGCCGCCAGCCCCTCGGCCATCGTCCGGAACAGGTCGGGGAAATCCACGTCCAGCTCGCGTCGTACGTAGGCAGTGAAACCACCGGCGGCGATGGCACTTCCATCCGGGACGCTCAATACCATGTTGGCCGTCAACACCGCGGGTCGCCCAACGCCGTCCCGGTGTGTGGCCAGCACCTGCAACAGCCTGCGCAATGCGTCGCCATGCTCCGGCGCCCCCGGCCCCCAGTCGTCACTCTCTAGGATCACTACCGGCTCTTCGACGTACGGCTCCCGCCACGTCGCATCCAGCAAACCACGTCGCGTTGTGACGATCACGAGCAGGGTCGCTCCCCAGAGAACGAGGAGACCGGCCACGACGCCACCCACCACCATCACGCTGCGACCTCCGCGGGGTAGCCGAGCGCCGCCGCCGTCTCCACCACCGCCGGCAGCACCCGCTCGATCCGCTCACGATCCGCGCTGTGGCGCCACTTGTCGCGCGCCGGGCGAGAGAAGGCGTTGTACGGCCGCGAGATGACCGTCTCGCAGTGGCGCCGCACCGCGGCGCTGAAGTTCAAGTCCAGGCGGTCGAACAGCGACTCGAATACCGCCACCGGATCGTCGAGCAGCTCCTCGTACACCACCTCCGCCCAGCGCTCGTCCGGGATGGCCGACCGCGCCGTCAGGACCGCCTCGTTGTATGCCTGCCACTGGCGCGCGCACACCTCTTCGATCGAGGCATCGAGGTAGCGGCGCCAGCCATCGAACAGGAAGAAGCACCAGCGACGGTAACGCCCGTGGTCGATTCGCACCTCGGCGGGCAGGTCCACTGACCAGTCGCCATACTCCTCCGGTCGCCCCCAGCCCGTGATCAGGGAGTGGATGTTGTCCCCCGGGCTGCGCTTGACGAACACGAAGTGCGGATTATCGAGCAGGGCCTCCAGGTAAGGGATCCGGAAGCCGTTCTGGTTGGTCTTGTCCACGAACCGGCCGGCACCCAGGTAACGGTGATAGTAGCGGAGCACCGCCTCGCGATCCCTAGGGGTCGCGTCGATGGCGGT
>JASFUG010000360.1:0-3470 GCA_050050395.1 Nitrospirota bacterium | reverse complement strand
TCCCCCATCCCCCTCCCCTCATCCCCCACCCCGTGCATTCCATGGCAGCCTCGTCCCAACCATGCAGCAGGTGCCGGCTCCGCAAGCGGCTACTCCGCCAGGTTCCCCAGCTCGGGGTAGCGCTTCAGCTTCTCGTACAGGGTCGAGGTGGCGATGCCCAGGGAAGCGGCGGCCGCACGACGCTGCCCCTTGGCGGCCTTGAGGTGGGCCTCGATGGCGAGGCGCTCCACCTCCTGTAGAGGGAGGTGAGCGAGATCGAACAGGTCCGCCGGTGCCTCCTCGCGGTGCAGGAACGAGAACGCCTCCGGGCCGAGCTCTTGAGCGTCGGTGAGGAGCTGGGCCCGGGACAGGGCATTGCGCAGCTCGCGAACATTGCCGGACCAGGTGTAGCGCCGCAGCACCTCCATCGCCTCCGGCGCCACCGACCGTGGATGGCTGCCGGTCGTCGCGTCCCGACGGAGGAGGTGCTCGGCGAGGGCCGGGAGGTCGTCGAGACGCTCGCGCAGGGGTGGCAGCTCCACCGGCGCCACGTAGAGGCGGAAGAAGAGGTCCTGGCGGAAGGTGCCCTCCTTCACCTCCTCGGCGAGGTTGCGATTGGTCGCAGCGACGATGCGGAAGTCGGAGCGCAGCTCGCGGTTGCCACCGACCCGTTTGAAGGTACGCTCCTCGAGCACGCGCAGGAGGGTCGACTGGACGTTCGGCGGCAGCTCGCCGATCTCATCGAGGAAGATGGTACCGTGATTCGCCTCGGCGAAGGCGCCGTCGCGGGTCGCCACGGCGTGGGTGAAGGCGCCCTTCTCGTGGCCGAACAGCTCGCTCTCGATCAGCTCCTCGGGGATGGCGCCGCAGTTCACCACCACCAGCGGCCGCTCGCGACGCGGGCTGGCATTGTGGATGGCTCGGGCAGCCAGCTCCTTGCCGGTGCCGGTCTCCCCGGAGATGAGCACCGGCGCGTCTGTGGCGGCAATCCGCCCGAGGAGCCGGTAGATCTCGCGCATCTGCGGGCTACCGCCCACCATGCCATGAAACAGCGGCGGCCCGCTCGCGGCAGCTCCGGCGTGACGCCGGGCGACAAGGCGCAGCTCGGTGTTACCCAACCGCAGTCGGACCCCTGGGGTGAGCAGCGCCTCCAGCACCTGCACGCCGTTCACGTAGGTGCCGTTGGTGGAGCCGAGGTCGGTCACGAAGAGCAGGTCGTCGCGGTACTCCACCCGGCAGTGGTGGCGCGACACCGTCGGATCCGAGAGCGCCACGTCGCAGTCCTTCGCCACGCCCAGGGTGAGCGGCCGGCGCACGACCGCCCAGCGGCGCCCACCGACCTCTTCGAGATGCAGGGGAGCGGATGCCCCGCCGGCCTGCGCCGCAACCTCGTGGGCCTGGGCAATGTGGGTCGGCGCGAAGGTGGTGTGGAGGGTCGAGCCACTTCCCCCGGTACGTACCACGAGCTGATGGCGGCCGAGGTCCACGCAGGTCCCGTCGAGGAGCTGCACCTCGTCGATTAGGCCGTCGCCGTGCGTCACCTTGCGGCCGCCGAGGAGGCGCAGGGTCCAGGTGCCGTCCGGGTCCGGCTCCACCACTGCATGGCGTGCGGCGAGGCCCGGGTCATCGATCGGGATCTCTGCCTTGTCGCCGCGGCCGATGGTGAGGGGTCGGTCTTGTAACGAATGCCGCGAGACCAGCGCTTGGTCGCGATAAATCAGCAGGAGGAGAGACATGGTGTCAGCCAGCGGCCCGAATGCCGGCCATTAGACACCGCCACGTGAGGGCGGTCCAGCGTGCTCCCGTGCGAGTGGCACGTTGCGCGCAACCCAGCCGCCATCCTGCCCTGGAAACAGTTTCCTGCCCGGTGCCGTAAGGGTTCCGGAAGCAGTGCCGGTTGACTGTATCCCGGCGGCAGCGTACTTATCCGTCTCACAATGGGCCGCGCCCACTGGGTGACGGTGGCGAATGTAACTCTAGGCGATCGGGCGTGGTCCCGAGAGGGGGAGCGATGCGAGGCTGGCTACGGGGTGCGGGTCTAAGCGCGAGGGGAGTGCGCTGGCTCGGGCTCGTTTTTCCAGGCGAGGTGGCTCGTGGATTGGCGAAGGTGTGGCTCGGCGCGCTGGCGTTGGCGATGAGTGCGGTGTTGGTGCCGCCGATGACGGCCTCGGCGCAGGACGCGGACGTGGTTCTCGACTTCGAGTTCCCGCCGGACTTCGAGGGGTCAAACGTGCCGGCCAATCTGGACGACGGCCAACAGGAGGAGATCCTTTACCAACAAGACTTCATCACCACCGGGTCCACCATCGTCGGCAGCCGCGAGGAGAGCCCCGCGGTGGAGGAGGCGGGAGAGCGGGTCAATACGGCAGGAGGCGCATTCAGCTTCGGCCTCGACGCTACGTTCACGAAGGACCTGCAGCTCTTCACCTTTCCTGCCAACTACCGTTTCAGCCCCAACGTGAACCTTGGGCTGGCTGTCCCGGCCGTCCACCGTAAAGGGGACGACGGGGAGGTGTACGGCCTCGGGGACGTCTCCGCCTCCTTCGGTGTCCGCTGGGGGAGCCCGCTGAAGGTGCTCGGGCTAACTACTGTGTTTCTCAAGGCGCCCACCGGCAACCCGGGCAAGGAGGACTCCGGCGAGTTCCTCCCCCTGGGTAGCGGCTCCTGGGACTTTGCCTTCTACCAGACCTTCATCAAGCGCTTCGGCCAGTGGCGCGGCGAGCTGACCGCCGGTTATCGCTGGAATACTTCTGCCGACTTCCGCGCCGACGTCGACTTCGACGACACGAACGAGACGGTCGACCTGGAGTACGGCGACGTCGTCAACGTCATCGTCGGTGCGGACCGGGAGATCCCCGCGGTGTCAGGCCTCGTGGGGTCGCTCAAGATCGACGTCCGCCGTATTCAGGAAGCAGATCTGGCGATCGACGATACGAGCCAGCCTACACCCGGCGCGGAAACCGTGATCGACATCCTGCCGGGAGTGAAGTACTTCATCGCGCCGGGAATGCCCCTGCGCCTTGGCCTGCGTCTGCCCGTCAACAATACCGGCGACCGCAACCCGGCCCTCGATTTCGGGATCCTGCGCACCTTCTGATGCGTGATGGGCCCAGCGTCACCTCAAGAGAGCCCGCCACAACCCCCCGCAAGGAATCTCCGGGCAGCGAGGACCACCTCGCCGCGGCCGGCGTTCACTCCAGGAAACACGCCATGCGCCCCGTACACCTTCTGACCCTCACCCTTCTCCTCGTCCAGGTCGCTTGCGGCGGTAGTGGCTCATCCGACCCTCAGGATGCAACGTCGCCCCCGCCGGTCGCCGGCGATCAGACGGTCGGCCTGACCGTGCAGTGGCCCGCCGTATTCACGGGCACCGGTGACGTCCACGCCTCTGCCATCCCCCTGCCGAGCCAGGTGACTTCCCTAGACATGACCATCCAGGTCCTCGGGAGCTTCACCGGCCGCGTGACCGAGGTCAGCGTGCGTCGCGTCGA
>JASFUG010000359.1:0-3473 GCA_050050395.1 Nitrospirota bacterium | reverse complement strand
TGGCGCCCGACTTGAGCCTAGCGAAGTCCCGCCTGCGTCCGGAGTGGGTCGAGGAGTGGCTCCGTAACCCACAGGGGTTCCAGCCTGGCACCCGCATGCCAAACTTCTTCTTCTATGACGAGCTGGAAGACGAGGAGGGTGAGTTAGTCCTCGACAAGAGCGGCGAGCCGATGCTCGACTACACCAACGAGACTGCACAGGCCAATGCCGAGCAGATCGAACACCTGACGGACTATCTGATGGTCCTCGACACGTCAGAGGCCAAGAAACTCTGGAGGAAGCAGATCGCCATCGCCGAGCACTAATCACCATGTGGCGCCAGCATTCGCTGGTGCATGACTGGATTTCCCTCACGATAGGTGACGAGACCCACTCGTATCAGCCCATCGCGTTCAATCCTTGGAGGAACCACTGATGAACAACACCACGCTGTCCCGAACCCTCGCCGTTGCTCTCGGGCTCGGCATCGCCGCCATTGCCCCCGCTCACGCCGGCAGCCTGAGCGGCAAGATCACGTTTTCGGGCGAACCAAAGGTAGAGCAGTTGAAGATGGACGCGGACCCGGTGTGTATGAAGGCCCACGGCACGATTGCCTCCGAAATGTACGTGGTGGGGAGCGACGGCGCCCTCAAGAACGTCTTCGTGTACGTCAAGGAGGGGCTGGAAGGAAAGGACTTCAAGGCGCCCAAGGACGCGGTGGTCCTCGACCAGGTGGGATGCCAGTACAAGCCGCACGTGATCGGCGCGATGGTGAAGCAGAAGATCGAGATCGTGAACAGCGACGATACCTTGCACAACGTCCATCCGCTGCCGAAGTCGAATCGGGAGTGGAACCTGGCCATGCCGTTCAAGGGCCAGAAGGTGAAAAAGTCCTTCCGTCAGCCGGAGATCGGCATCCCGGTGACGTGCAACGTCCACTCCTGGATGAAGAGCTACATCTGCGTCGTGAACAACCCGTACTTTGCGGTCTCCGGCGACGATGGCTCGTTCGCCATCAAGGACCTTCCGGATGGCACGTACACCATCGCTGCCTGGCACGAGGAGCTGGGCGAGAAGACCGCACAGGTGACCGTGAGCGGCGCCACCACCCAGGCGTTCAGCTACTGATCCGCAATACGGCCGCTGGTTGTCAGCCGGCCGCATCAGTGACCCCCGGTCTCCCGAAGAGGAGGCCGGGGATTTTTTTTCCACCATTCGGCTCGCGAGGGATCGATCGGTGAGGAGGACGAGGGCTCATGTGAAGGGGCTAACCAGGCGTTTCGTCCCTCTGCGGTTCTACGGGGCGGCCGCCCGGATGCGACCAGGTGGCATCGTTGCGTCGTGCGTGTCTGCCGTCGGCTGTCGTCGCGGGGTAGGCGCGTGACACAATGAAATATGGATTCGGATCCTCACACTGATCGCGGTGCGGGAACCGGTGCCGCCTACGGGTGGCAGGGGCATGTCGACCATGGGTGGCGGCGACTACGGCATTCCCTGGTCGCAGACGTGGCGCTCCAGGCCGTAAAGGCGTTCCAGACCGATCGGGTTCTGCTCCACGCCTCGGCCCTGACGTATACGAGCCTGCTGTCCCTCGTTCCGGGCCTGGCCCTGATGTTCTCGATCCTGAAGGGGCTGGGGGTCCAGCGGCGTCTCGAGCCGTTGATCATGGAGAGGATCTCCGCCGGCTCGGAGGAGATCGCACAGCAGATCCTGGCGTATATCGATAGGACCAACGTCACCTCCCTCGGCACCATCGGCGTAATCTCCCTGGTCGTCACGGTGGTGCTCGTGCTGAGCAATATCGAGCGTGCCTTCAACCACATCTGGGGGGTTGACCGGCCACGTCCACTACCGCGCAGGTTTGCGGACTTCTTCAGCGTCGTGTTGGTCTTTCCCTTCCTGCTCCTCGCGGCGAGCTCGGTGAACGCGCTCGTCGAGGGACGGCCCACCTTTCTGGAACGGCTGCCGGGCATGAGCTTGATGATGGAGGCGTGGCACCTCGCCCTGCAGTTCACGCCCCATTTCTTCATGGTGGTGGCGTTGACCTTCCTCTATCTCTTCATGCCCAACACCCGGGTGCGGTTTGGCGCCGCCCTGGTGGGCGGTCTCGTGGGGGGCATCGCTCTCCAGGTCTCGCAGGACTTCTACATCCGCTTCCAGATCGGCGCGGCGAAGTACAACGCGATCTATGGCGCGATGGCGCAGCTTCCAGTCTTCCTGGTGTGGATCTATCTCTCCTGGGCCATTGCCCTGTTTGGCGCGGAGGTGTCCTGGGCATTTCAGCAGGAACAGCGGCGGAGGCGGATCGCCGCCCCGCTAGCCGACGCGTCGGTGTGGGAGTGCCTCCACATCGAGATACTGCGTGTCGTCGTCGAGCGCTTTCAGACCGGCCTGGGTGGGACGGCGGTCACCCACGTGGTCGCCGCGACAGGCGTGCCGGCGTCCACCTGCGCCGAGGTCCTGGACAACCTCACCGACGTGGGGCTTACCCTATCCGATGCAGGGGACCCGTGTGGCTACCTTCCGGCCAAGCCGGCGGAAACAACGACATTGTGCGACGTGCGTGAGGCATTGCGTACCCTAGCGGGACGCGCTATGCCGGCAGCGGTCGTGCCGCGCTTCGGCGCCGCCCTCGCGGCCGGCCACGAGGTGATGGCGCTGCGTGTTTCCCTCGCGGACCTTGCCGAATCTTCCTCTAGCCCCAAGGAGAACCGAGCCATGGCTGCCACCGAATCCACCATGATGCCTCTGGGTACGGCCGCCCCCGATTTCACTCTGCCGGACGTGACCGGCGGCGAAGTTTCACGAGGCGACTTCGCAGGTCGGCCACTGCTGGTGATCTTCCTGTGCCGCCACTGTCCGTTCGTGCAGTGGGTTCACAGCGAGCTGGCGCGGCTTGGCCGCGACTACGGCGAGCGGGTGGCGATCGTCGGCATCAGCGCGAATGATGCGGACAATTACCCGGACGATCGACCGGAGAGCCTTGCGGAGATGGTCACGGGATGGGGGCTCACCTATCCGGTGCTCTACGACGAGACCCAGGCCGTTGCCAAGGCGTACCGCGCCGCGTGTACACCCGACTTCTTCCTGTTCGATGACGGCCACCGGCTCGTCTATCGCGGGCAGCTCGATGACAGCCGTCCCAACAGCGGCATTCCCGTCACCGGCAGCGACTTGCGTGCGGCCCTCGATGCGGTCTTAGATGGGCAGGCGGTGGCCTCTGACCAGCGTCCCAGCCTCGGCTGCAACATCAAGTGGAAGCCGGGCAACGAACCGGAGTACTTCGGCTGACCGCTCTTCACCACGGAGACACAGAGCTCACAGAGCCCCGACCGAGCGCTGAATCCATGTCGGTAGTAATCGCATCTATCCTTCAACTAATCGCCGAGTTGTCAGGATATCTTTCGTTCTCTACTCGCCAGTAATAATGCCGCAGACGCCGAGATCTCTGTGCCCTCTGTGCCTCTGTGGTGAACCAGAATCAAAGGAGTGGA
>JASFUG010000358.1:0-3512 GCA_050050395.1 Nitrospirota bacterium | reverse complement strand
CGCGATGCTCCAGGCGATCAACCAGCCGAACAAGAACATCATCACCATCGAGGACCCGGTGGAGTACCAGATCGCCGGGGTCGGTCAGATTCACGTCAACACCAAGATCGGTCTCACCTTCGCCGCCGGCCTACGTTCCATCCTCCGCCAGGACCCGGATGTGGTGATGGTGGGTGAGATTCGGGACCGGGAGACGGCGGAGATCGCGTCCCAGGCGTCGCTCACCGGCCACCTGGTGTTCTCCACCCTGCACACCAACGACGCTGCCAGCGCGGTCACGCGCCTCATCGACATGGGCATCGAGCCATTCCTGGTGGCATCATCGGTCGACACGATCATCGCCCAGCGCCTGGTGCGCCGGATATGCGCGCAATGCGCGGAGCCGTTCATACCACCGCCGGCGAGCCTGGCGCGGCTGGGCATCGACGTCGACGCGGCCTCCCGCGGCCGGTTGCGCCAGGGGCGCGGGTGTCACAAGTGCTTCGACAGCGGTTACCACGGCCGGATCGCGATCTATGAAATCCTGCGGGTCGACGACGAGGTGCGCCACCTGGTGATGGAGAACGCCGAGGCGGGGCGTATCAAGCGGGCGGCGGTCCGGGCCGGGATGCGCACCCTGCGCCAGGACGGCGCCGCCAAGGTCCTCAACGGCGTCACGACCATCGAAGAGGTCTTGCGGGTGGCGAATGAGTGAACGGCAGGGGCTAGGGGTCAGGAACTAGGGACTAGGGAAGGACAGCCCTTCGGGCTGAACAAATTGTCGATCGAAGCCACCTATGAATAGATTTTTGCCGGCCGTCAGGCCGGCACCACCCCTAGCCCCTCATCCCTAGCCCCTAGCCCCTCACCCCATGCCTGTCTATACCTACGAAGGGCTCAATGCGGCGGGCAGGCGGGTCAAGGGGGTCGAAGATGGCGACTCGCCGATCGCGGTGCGCAACAAGTTGCGCAAGCAGGGGATCTTCCCGACCGACGTCGCCGAGGAGCGTGGCGGTACCTCCGCGACCCAGACCAGCACGTTCGCGCGTCTCAACGTCGAGCTGTTCGCGCGTGTGTCGCAACACGAGATCGCCCTGTGCGTGCGCCAGCTCGGCACCTTGTTGCGTGCCGGCATGCCCCTCGTGTCGGCCCTCAACGGCATCATCGAGCAGCTCGGTGAGACGCGCCTGGCGCGCATTCTCACCCTGGTACGCGAGGCGGTGAACGGCGGCGCCTCCCTGGCCGACGCCCTGGCCGCCCATCCCCGCACCTTCAACCCCTTGATGGTGAACATGATCCGTGCGGGCGAGACCGGCGGGGCCCTCGACGTGGTCCTGGAGCGTCTCGCCGACCTCATGGAGCGCCAGGCGTCCCTGCGCCGGAAAGTCCAGTCCGCCCTGGTCTATCCCGCGGTCCTGCTGGTGCTGGGGATCTCTGTGGTCTCCTTCCTGCTGGTGAAGGTGGTGCCATCGGTGACGAAGATCTTCGTCGACATGGAGGCGGAGCTGCCCACCGCGACCACGGCGCTGCTTGCGATCAGCGACTTCGCCCAGCACCGCTGGTGGCTGGTCGTGCTCGGCGTGGCGGCGGTGGTGTTCGGCGTGCGGGCCTACGGTCGGACCGACAAGGGACGCATGGTCCTCGACGGGCTGAAGCTCAAGGTGCCGCTGTTCGGTGGCCTGCTGCGCAAGGTGATGGTGACCCGCTTCGCCTCCACCCTGTCCACCCTCCTGGCGAGCGGGGTACCCCTCCTGTCGTGCCTCGAGATCGTGCGCTCCATCGTCCTCAACCGGGTGCTGCAGGAGGCAATTCGCGACGTCCGCGGGCGGGTGCAGGAGGGCGGGGCGATCGCCCCTGCCCTGCGCGCGACCGGCCAGTTCCCGCCCATCGTGCTGCACATGGTCGACGTGGGGGAGAAGTCCGGCACCCTGGAGGAGATGCTCCAGCGCATGGCCGAGAGCTACGACGAGGAGGTCACCGTCGCCGCGTCAGCGATCACGGCTCTGGTGGAGCCGTTGATGATCGTCGTCCTCGGCCTCTTGGTGCTGTTCATCGTGTTGGCTATCCTCTTGCCGATCTTCGAGATCAACGAGCTCATACGATGACCCAGCAACGAGAGATACCCATGGTTGACAATGCACGCATCGTTGGCCGCGGGGAGGCGGGCTTCACCCTCATCGAGGTGGTGGTGGTGATCATCATCCTCGGCCTGCTGGCGAGCATCGTCGTGCCGCGCATCGTCGGCCGCACGGACACCGCCAAGCGCACCGCCGCGGAGGTGACCATCAAGCAGCTCGAGAGCGCCCTGAAGCTGTACCGGGCGGACAACGGTTTCTACCCGACCACCGACCAGGGTTTGGAGGCGCTGGTCACGCCGCCCACCACCTCACCCGCGCCCCTGCGCTACAACCCCGACGGCTATCTCGACAAGGTGCCCACGGACCCGTGGGGGAACCACTACATCTACCTCTCCCCGGGGATCAATAGCCCCGACTACGACATCGAGAGCTACGGAGCCGACGGGGAGGACGGGGGCGAGGGCACCTTTGCCGACATCGAGAGCTGGAACCTGTAGGACGGCGGAGATCGCCGCCCGGGCCACTCGCCGGCTTCGCGCACGACGAGTGGGGTGGGATGGCAGCTCCGGGAATGAGCAGCGTGCCAGGTGTACCGCCCAATGACTCGCCTGGGGCACGCGCCCTCCCCCTGGCCCACTCCCGAGGAGAGGGGGGCTCGGAGGACTCCCCTGCGGGGAGCATCGGCCGATCAGGGCTCACCCTGGTCGAGGTCATGGTGGTGGTGGTCCTCCTCGGCATCACCATGGCGGTGGTGGTGCCGCGCATCTCCCGCACCATGTTCGCCTCGGACATCAAGCTCGCCACCCGCCAGCTCTCCGCCCTGGTCCAGGTGACCCGCGACCGAGCGGTGCGTAGCCACCGCCAGTACCGGCTCAACTACGACCTGAAGGAGGGAGAGCTGTGGGTCACCTACGTGGCGCCCAGCGGCGAGGTGGTGGAGGACGAGCGTACTTTAGTGCGGCGACGCGGCTGGCCGGGTCGTGTCAAGCTGGTCGACGTCATCACCCAGTTCCAGGGGAGGCTCCCCGACGAGGACGCGGAACGGTTCACGGTCTTCCTGCCCAGCGGCTTCATCGAGCGCAGCCTCCTGCACGTTACCGATGGTGACCACGAGTACACCCTGGTGATCGAATCCCTCACCGGCAGGGTGGAGCGCCTCGACGGGTACGTCGAGGAGACGGCCACGGCGGGGGTTGGGTGATGGCGAGTCATGAGCCCGAGACCAGGAAGCGTAAGCCAGAGAACGAGGGGTACCGCCTCTCCCTCCGCCGCCGGGGGAGGGCCGGGGTGGGGGAGGATGGGACCCGGACTTGGTTGGGGGATATCCGCGGCGCACTGTGCGGCCCGACCGCCCCCCCCCCGTCCCCCTCCCGGGGGGAGGGGGCCTCCAAGGACTCCCCTTCGGGGAGGACACGCTACTCAGGCTTCACCCTCCTGGAGGTGCTGGTGTCGGTG
>JASFUG010000357.1:0-3523 GCA_050050395.1 Nitrospirota bacterium | reverse complement strand
ATCAACCATTATCAAATGTATCGTGGCGATTTCGCTGCTCGTCTTTTTCACATCCACCCTTGCCTGTGAGCACACAAAAGCGGCTCGGAATCTAAGAGCCGACACCGAGTCACCGCCTGCGCAGCAACTGGCTTCTCTCGATCGACGGGAGCCCGTACCGTTGATCCCGATGATGGCCCTCCATCAAAAAGAAAATATGCGCGATCACCTGGTGGTTATTCAGGAAATCGTCGCTGCCCTCGCCGCCGAGGACTTTGATGCCGTTCAGAGATCCGCCTCGCGTATCTCTTTTTCACCGCAGGTAGCGCAGATGTGCGCCCATATGGGCGCAGGTGCGGCTGGATTCACGCAAATGGGGATCGCCTTTCACGCGACAGCCGACACCATAATCGACGCCGCGAAAAGGAAGGACCTTGCCGGGACCCTCAAGGCGCTAAACGCTACCATTGGAACCTGTACGACCTGTCACGACCGCTTTCGGCAGGAGGTCGTGACTGAACAGCGGTGGCAAGACCTTACAGATGCTCCCATTCCGTCACATCCACACTAATCACAGCCTTTGGAGCCGAACACGCCATTCACGGCATACACACCGTAGTTCGGTGACCGATTCGCGTCCATTCGCGGCCCTCACTGCTCGATCGGGCACGAAGCGCACCTTTGCCCTTGCCGGTCCGCAGGGTTGCGAAAAACGAGAACGCGACTCGCTGGCGGTCACCATTACCGATCTCTTTGTGGATTCGCCCCCTGGAGTCTCTGCGTTGTGCAGTTCCCGGTTTCAGCCGCCGTCGTGAGGGAGCTAGCCGTGGAAATTTGCTCTCCCTGTCCTTCATGTCCTTCATGGTGAAACCCGTCTATTTGAATCGGAATACGATCTTCAGCCCGGCGTTGACGTCGTCGTAGACGTCCTTCTCGGTCGTGATGTAGAGCACATCGCCGTCGCGCAACACATCTTCCGCAAGGCGGAACTGGGCATCGATGGTCTCCTGGCCGGCACGGGTCACGCCGCGGCCGATCTCCACCTCGAACCGGTCGAGGACCGACTCGTCGGACTCCACCGACTGCCCGGCGAACAGCCGCGTGAGCAACCCCCTCCCCACGTAGACGGCGACGTTCATTCCCGCCGCGTTGGTCGCGGCCTGGCTCGCTCCGGTCTTCGGCGGGTGGCCGGTGAGCAGCAGCAGGAGCAGCTCCTCCTCGAGCAGGGGGGGCACCGAGGAGAGGGTGACCACCGGCTCGTCGTACGGACCCTCGACCACGGCAGAGATATCGTAGCCGAGCATCCGTGCCCGGCCCACCAGGTCGACGCGCGGGCGGTCCGGATCGTCGGCCAAGAAGCGCACCACGCCGGACTCCACCCGCAGGATGCCCGCGGGAAGGGCGATACGCAGGGGGTCGACATACACCTCGCCCTCCACCACCGGGATCTCTCCCGTGCCCCGGAGCGAGAGCTCGGGGCGCACCGTGCCGCGGGCGATGTTGCTCTTGATCTCGAACGGCTTGCTGGTGGTGACGCGGACGTCCAAGGTCGCGTCGCGCAGCGGCGGCTCGGGGATGGAGAACAGCTGTACCCGGTGGCTCGCCTTCGGCCTCCCCCAGCCCGGCACCGCCGTGAGGAGGTCGATGTTCTTTACCAGCCGCCCGTCGGTGATCGCCAGCTCCCCGGCGACCGCCAGTTGCGCGACCGGACCACTCACCTGAAGGTCCGCGTCGGCTCGCACCTTCACCCCCTCGCTGCGGAACAACAGGAGGTTCTCCCCCGCCAGGGTCACGTCCACCACCGGTCTCCCGGCCGTGGGCCGGGCCACGATGCCCGTCAGGCGAAAGGGGGCGCCGCCGACCTCACCGCTCGCCTCGACGATCCGGACCTCCCCGGGCGTGACCTCCGCGGTGGCGCGAATGGCCCGCACCGCCGGCAGGTCGGCGTCGGGACGCACCTCCCCGTCCTCCACCTCGAGACGTGCCGTCGCCTGCGGTGCGTCGACCGGGCCATCGACCGTTACCTCCCCCTCGATCGCCCCGGCGATGCGGCGCACCCCGTCGACCCGCGCCGCTGCCCAGCCGAGGTCGGAGAGACCGAACGCGCCGTCGAGGTGGACGGTGCCGGTCAGGCTCCGATCCTCGCCCTGCGCGAAGAGACGCCGCAGAGACGGGAGGTCCCACCAGTGCCCGGCGGCGGTGAGGTGGGCCGCCGGGGACTCGACCCGCAGATCCTCCAGGGAGAGGTCATGGCCGTCGACGGATGCCGCGACCACCACGGCGTATGGACCCGATGGCGCGGGCCGGAGGGCCTTCGGGACCGGCACGCCGTCGGCCGCCACGTCCAGCCGCCCGACGGGACGGTCCCAGGTACCGGTGACGGTCGCCGTGGCGCGCATGGAGCCGTCCCGCCGCAGCTCGGGGGGCAGGAGGTCACCCAGCCAGCGCAGGTCCGGAAGGTCGATCGCAGCATCGAGAGTGACTCCACCGGGCGACAGCCAGCCGGCCACCGTGGGATCGACGGGAAGGCTCGCGGTGACCGCGAGGCGCTGGCCATTCCCGGCGGACCAGTCGAACCGGTTCACGCGTAGTCTGCCTTCGCCATAAGCCAGGTCGAAGGCGCCGGTGAACGGCACCGCCGTCCCCGCACCAGCGAAACGTCGCACCCTGCCCACCGCCGCCAGGCGCGGGGCGGCAGGCGTGCCCGCCGCGTGGAGCGTCGCCTCCAGCCCGGAGAAGGTGACACGCTCCCCTACCAGGGCGTCGAGCCAGCCATCGCTGTCGAGCTCGTGCAGGACCAGGGTGAGGTCGGACTCCCCCTCGGGGGAAAGGACGCCGGCCAGCTCCACGCCCCCAACAGCCCCCCTCAGGGTCAACCGATCCACCGCATAGGGGCCGCCCCTGCGCAGGGTGAGGCGCGCAGGCTCCGTCAGGGCCAATGCCGTGCCCTCCCGGGAGACTGTGAGGGCATCGAGGACCACCGCCACCGCCGCGTCGTCCGGACGTGGGATGACCGTTCCGGAAGCGGCGACGTCGCCCTGGTCCGTGTGGGCCGCCAGCGACTCGACGATGACCTGTCCCGCGCTGGCACGGGCACGGAGCCGCGCCTCCGGTATGGCGAGGTCGCCCACCCGGCCGTCGCGCAGGGTCGCGACGAGTGACCCCTCCGGCGCGGCGAACGGCCCGGTGGCATGAAGCGCCAGGGTCACACCACCGTCCACCTCCCGACCTTGCGGGAAGAGTCCGGCGAGGTCGGGACCGACGTCCGCGACGGCGGCGTCGACCGCGACCCCCTCCAGGTGCCGGGCGCCGAGATCGACCGTGCCGCTCGCCACGAAGCGGTCCTCGCCACGATGGATCTCGGCGGCGTCGACGACGAGGCGCGCGCCGGTGCTGCGCCCACTCAGGGTCGCCTCGCCCAGGGGGCGGCCGCCCAGAGAGAGATGGTGGCCGTCGAGGACCATCGTCGCCTCCGGGGAGGTGATCTCCCCCGCCAGGGTGACGCTCCCCTCCAGTGCGCCGTGGACCGGCCACGCTCGCGGCA
>JASFUG010000356.1:0-3531 GCA_050050395.1 Nitrospirota bacterium | reverse complement strand
TGAACTTCTACCAGAGCGCGATGGAGGTCGCCCTCGCCTGCCGCGACTGGGCCGAGGCGGAGCGCTACGCCTCGGCCCTCGCGGACTACACCCGGCAGGAGCCCGTGCCGTGGGCAGATCTCTTCATCGACCGCGCCCGGGCCCTGGCCGCCCACGGCCGCGGTGACCGCAGCCCTGCCACCCGCAAGGCGCTGCGCGCCATCCGCGACCGCCTCACCGCCGCCGGCCTCCTGGCCGCCGTCCCCGCCATCGACGCCGCACTTCGCGATCGCTGACGACGCGAGGTGAAATCCGCAGGCCCGTAACGGCTGGGATCTCTCGCGAAGCCGCCAGGTCGCAAGGCCTTTAAAGAAGACCTTGGCGTCTTGGCGAGAGCAAATCTTGGATGTCCCCTGGAACCGCTGTCACCGCGTCCATACGCGGTTGCGCTTGCTTGGGCTCAGCTCTCCGCCGGGGTGATCGGCTCCGTCTCGGGCGGCGGTTCGCTGCGCGGCTGGCTGCGGCACCATTGCCACGCGCCATCGAGGTCTGCGGCGCCGGTCTGCTCCAGGACGGCGGCGACGTAGGCGTCGGTGAGACGGGTGCGAATGCCGGCCGCGATCGCCTGCGCCAGGTAGGAGATGCCGTCCTGGCGCGCGGCACCCGCCGGTCCTCGGGCCGAGTCGATGGCGCGGCGCGCCAGGCCCGCCGCGTCGGGGCGCGGGTAGTTGCTGGGCGCGGCCCAGTAGAGCACCGCGTCCGCCTCCGCCAGCCGGGTGGTGAGCTGGACGTCGCGGCGTTCGGCGCCCAGCGGCAGCTTCTTGCTGCCCACCTGGTGGGTCTCGCGGCGCCACAGGGCGCGGGTGGCGCTCTCCACCGACACTCCCTCGTTCAGGAGCAGGAGGTAGCCCTCCACCGGCTCCCCCTCCTCGTCGGGGACGATGGCGAGCACCGGCCCCCGGCCGCGGTGCGGCGAGAGGCGCGCGTACTCGACGGCGAACGGCGTGCGGTACGGGTGGATGCGCTCATGGACCATCGCGTCCAGCTCCTCGCCCGGATCCACCGCCAGGGAGCCGTAGGCGAGGATCGCCACCCGCAGGATCGGTTTCGCGGGCGTCATGGACGTGTCTTTGCCCATCCTAGGACACCCGCCCCTCTGTCTCTATCGATGCGATCATCGGCTGGCCGTGGCTCGGGTCAGCGGCGTGGACCGAGCATGTCCTGCGGGCGGACCCACTCGTCGAACTGCTCGGCGGTCAGGAGGCCCAGGGCGAGGGCGGCCTCCTTCAGGGAGGTGCCGTCGGCATGGGCCTTCTTGGCGATCTTGGCGGCGTTGTCGTAGCCCACGTGGGGATTGAGGGCGGTGACCAGCATCAGGGAACGGTTGAGCAGCTCCTCGATCCGCTCGTGGTTGGGCTCGATCCCCACCACGCAGTGGTCGGTGAACGACTCGCAGGCGTCGGCCAGCAGGCGGATCGACTGGAGGAGGTTGTGAATCAACACCGGCTTGTAGACGTTCAGCTCGAAGTTGCCCGACGCGCCGGCCACGTTGACCGCCGTGTCGTTGCCCATCACCTGGCAGCACACCATGGTCATCGCCTCCGCCTGGGTCGGGTTCACCTTGCCGGGCATGATCGACGAGCCGGGCTCGTTGGCCGGGAGCTGGACCTCGCCAAGGCCGCAGCGCGGCCCGGAGCCGAGCCAGCGGATGTCGTTGGCGATCTTCATGCACGAGCAGGCGAGGGTCTTCATCACGCCGCTCGCCTCCACCACCGCGTCGTGCGCGGCGAGGGCCTCGAACTTGCTGGGGGCGGAGGTGAAGGGCAGGCCGGTGAGCTCGGCGATCTTTGCCGCGCCGCGCTCGGCGAACTCCGGGTGGGTGTTGAGCCCGGTACCGACGGCGGTGCCCCCCAGGGCGAGCTCACACAGCCGCGGCAGACACCCGTCGATGCGCGCCAGGCCGTTGGTGAGCTGTTGAGCATAGCCGGAGAACTCGTCGCCAAGGGTGAGGGGCGTGGCATCCATCAGGTGGGTGCGGCCGATCTTCGCGATCGCCTGGAACGCCTCGGCCTTGGCCGCCAGGGCGTCGCGCAGCTTGGTCACCATCGGGATCAGCCGGTCGTGGATCTGGCGCACCGCGGCGATGTGCATGGCCGTGGGGAAGGTGTCGTTGGACGACTGGGCGCGGTTGACGTGGTCGTTGGGGTGGATCGGGTCCTTGGATCCCAGGACGCCACCGGCCAGCTCGATGGCGCGATTGGCGATCACCTCGTTGGTGTTCATGTTGGTCTGGGTGCCGGAGCCGGTCTGCCACACCACCAGGGGGAAGTGGTCGTCGAGCTTGCCGTCGATCACCTCGTCGGCGGCGCGCACGATGAGATCGGCCTTGTCCGCCGGCAGGGTCCCGAGGTCGGCATTCACCAGGGCGGCGGCCTTCTTGAGGGTGCCCAGGGCGTAGATCACCTCGCGCGGGAAGCGCTCGCCGCCGATCTTGAAGTTCATCATGGAGCGGGCGGTCTGGGCGCCGTAATATCGGTCGGCCGGGACCTGCATCTCGCCCATGGTGTCGGATTCGGTACGGAACTCCATGGTCTCCTCCGCGCGGCGGGACAAGGGACGAAGCGCGCGCTTTATACCCGAAACCGGGGGGGCGCGTAACCGGTGGCGGCCTATCGCCGCGGCGGACTCGCAGATATCGTTGACGTAGCCGACCCCATCCCCGCCCAGGGGGGCAGCGCTCGACCTGGTGGTTCGCTGACCGTGTGGATCGGTCGATAAAGGAGGCTGCCGATCCCCGTTACTCAGCAGATTCGTTCGTGAAGGGGATTGGCGGATACGCCGAAAGAACTCACTCTATCCATTCCACGCGCAGGGGAACCCACCAGGAGGTCATCATGACCCGGAAGATCAGGAGCATTGTCGTCGGATCTGTTCTTATTGCCTTCGGCCTCTCCGCGTGCACGACCGTGAATCCCTACACGCAGGAGAAGCAGGTCAGCAAGGTGGCCGTGGGAACCGGGATCGGGGCGGCGAGCGGTGCGGTGATCGGCGCGCTCACGGCGTCGGGCAAGCACCGCCGACGCAACGCCCTGATCGGTGCCGGTATCGGAGCGATCGCCGGCGGCGGGGCCGGGTACTACATGGATGTCCAGGAGGCGAAGCTTCGGCAACGGCTGCAGAACACCGGCGTGAGCGTGACCCGACAGGGCGACTACATCGTTCTCAATATGCCCGGCAACGTCACCTTCGCCACCGATTCGCCCAGCATCAACGCGAGTTTCTACGGGGTGCTGAGTAACGTGGCGGTGGTGCTCAAGGAGTATGAGAAGACCTACGTGGACGTGGTGGGGCACACGGACAGCACGGGCGCCTCGGACTACAACCAGAGACTCTCGGAAGAGCGGGCGCGGAGCGTTGCCGGATATCTCTCCGGCCAGGGCGTGCTGGCCGAACGGCTGCTCGTGGCCGGTCGCGGAGAGTCGGACCCCATCGCGTCCAACGACACCCCTGAAGGTCGGGCCCAGAACCGACGGGTGACCATCCAGATCGCAC